>JAISZV010000238.1 GCA_031284475.1 Proteiniphilum sp.
TCTTATCATTAAATATCAATCTTTACATTTGGAGGCTAAAAATTATCATTTAAACTAATTTTGTTGAACTATTTAGTAAATAATATAGTTTTCAGCGCTTTAAAATCACTGATTTTTCCGTTATATTCCTACTGTTTATCTATTTCTTACATCAAACTCACGTTATATTACATAGCGCCCATTTGGGAAATTCGTCTTTAATTACTAACTTGGGCGGCGATATTGTACGGCATATCAAATATGCGCCGTTCGGGAACATGTTCATTGAGAAAAGGAACAATACGTAGCATACTCCCTGATATAAGTGCGTACGCTTATGTCGCCGATAATCCGGCGAATCCGATTGACGTGCATGGAGATGGAATATCGAATCCGGCGTCAATAGAATATCAACCCAAAAATACAAACAACGCCTTTTTACAGGAGGAGTTTAAACTAAAGCATATTTTCGTAAATCAAAAATAAAATCACTATGCGAAAGAGTTTCCTATTTATCCTTCTTCTTCTTCTTTTTGCCGGATTGGCCCGTTCGCAAACGCCGCTACAACGCTTCATCACTCATCCCGCCCTAAAACATGCATCGGTAGGTATCTCCGTAGTAGAACTGGAAAGCAAAAGGAGTATCGTTTCGCACGACGCCGAAAAATCGCTTACGCCGGCGTCGGTGGAGAAACTGATTACCACCGCCACAGCCCTGGAAATGCTGGGGGACAATTACCGCTACAAAACAGAAGTGGCGCTCGACGCTGATGATCCGTCGCGTATTCTGGTGCTTGGTTCGGGAGACCCCACTCTGGGCAGCGAAGCATTCGGGGAAAACCCGAACGCTTTTTTTATCAATTGCGCCGAGGTCATGAAAAAGCAACTTCCTGCGGACAAGGAATATTCTATCTATGTAGTAGATAATCTGTTCGGTTATGACGGCGTTTCACCCCAATGGACTTGGATAGACATGGGTAATTATTATGCTGCGGGCGCTTACGGTATCAGTATTTTTGACAACAGCTACCGCCTGTTCTTTAATACCGCCGATAGAAACGCTTGCCCCGGTATCCTGCGTATGGAACCGGAAATCAAAGGCCTTACCTTTCAAAATTCGCTCTCGCTGAACACTACCGGACGCGATAACGGATATATTTACGGCGCGCCTTTCTCTTACGACAGGGCGGTGCGAGGGAACATTCCGGCAGGCAGGACAGAGTTCGGAATCAAGGGCGATATCCCCGATCCGGGGTTGCTGCTGGGGGAAACCCTGGCGGATTACCTCTCCCGCGCCGGCTTCCGGATAGGGAAAGTGGAAACGGCCCGTAAGGATTACCTCTCGGCGATTTGCACGGCAAACAAGGTACAGGCTGCTTATCGTATCGGAAATGTGATCTTTATGCAAGCGTCGCGCCCCCTGAAGGATATCGTCAGGGAGGTAAATGTGGAAAGCAACAACCATTATGCCGAACAGTTGATTCGCACTATCGGCCGTAGCAGTAAGAGCGATATCTATACAGATGCGCTCGAAGCGGGGATCGAATATACACAGGAACGATGGAAAAAAAACGGGGTCGCCGTTACTTCGCTACAGATGTACGACGGGTGCGGTTTGGCCCCTCAAAACGGGGTGAGCGCGCAATTTCTGACCGATCTGCTGGTATATATGTACGGTAAAAGCAGCCATTCAGCCGCCTTCTTCAATTCGTTGCCGAAAGCAGGACAGGATGGAACGTTGCAATATTTCCTGCGAAACGTCAGGCTCAGCGGTAAGGTAGCGGCAAAAAGCGGTAGTATAGGAGGGGTACAATGTTTTTCGGGATACCTCATCGACGGAAATAAGAAATATGCCTTTACCGTAATGGTGAATAAGTTCAACGGAGCCCGGAGCGAGGTAAAAGGGGCCATAGAACAGTTTTTATCCGGTTTGTGATAAAAAAAGACGGCCCCTTTTAAAAGCAGGTCAGAACTTGTAACCTACGGATAAATACGCGTTCTGATTCTTAATATTTCCATTATTGGTTCTTGAGATATTCACCAATCCCATATCCCAGCCCAAGTCTACCGAAATGGGGCCAAACTCGGCGCCCACGCCAAGACCTAAACCGGCGTCAAACGGATTGTACTGCGTATTGCTATCGCCGAATATCTTGTCAACATCCCATTCGCCGGAGATATTACCAATCGAAGCCTTTCGGCTGCCGCCCACTCCGTATGCGGCGTAAGGGCCTGCATGAAAAACAATGCGCGTTCCGGGTGTAACATCTAATTTATACGCATAATGAACCGGCAGTTGCAGATACATCAGGTTTTCCGTGTATTTGGCATTCCCCCAACCCTCGTTTTCCGATTTGAATCCCTTGGTAGTAAAAAACAGCCCCGTTTGAATAGCGCTGTTGTACATAAATTCATAATCAGCCGTCAAACCTATGTGGAATCCCGCCTTTACATTTTTGTCGGTCAGTTCGTCGCCATAGAAGTTCGACATGTTTACACCGCCTTTTACTCCCAAATTTACCTGTGCGCTTACCGCCGTTACCAAAATAAGCATCGCTGCGATCAGCGAAAGTTTCATTCTTTTCATAATTTCTTTCAGTTAGTTAAATTTTTAGTTTGTTTGAAGATCATGCCTTCAGTTGCGTTCAGACCATATCTTCCGGAAATGGTTTAAAAACTACAGATACAACGCCCGGCAGTATGATTTTGTTTTGTCGGGCTACGTTTCCGTTGCCGGATCATACATAACTCAATTCAAAAGAAGGAGATGAGAATATTTCATTGGCAACCTCCCTTATCTCCTGCGATGTGATCCGGTCTATCTGGGAAAAGAGATCGTTCAACGGCATGTAACGTCCAAAATGCAGAAAGGCCTTACCCATTCCCAACGCGCTATTCTCATGATTCTCCGCGGCAATTCCCATTTGCCCTTTCCACTGCCGTCTTGCCCGCGCCAATTGCATGGGAGTTAATTCGGTTTGCATGATCTTCTCTATCTCTTTGCCGGTCAGCCGTAGGCATCTCTCCCTGAATTTCGGGTCGGAGGCAAAGTAAACGGTAAACAGGCCGGTATCGGAATACAGTGTCAGGTTCGATTCCACATTGTAAATCAGCCCGTGCTTTTCCCTGAGCGAAGCGTTGAGGCGGCTGTTCAGGCTCCCTCCGCCCAGTATGTGATTGATCATATACAATACATATTTATGTGGATGATGCATATCGAATGTACGCCACCCCATTATCACATGCGACTGGGAAGTCTCTTTCCGCACTTCCGCTTTTGCGGGCGCAAGTACCCCCGGCAATATACGCTGCTTGACGGGTAATGATGCGCCGTTGAGCGGGGTAGGCGCAAACGAGAGGTATCTCTCCGCCAAACGCGCCACCTTTGAAAAAGGCGTTTTCCCGAAAGAGAAAAAAACCATGCCATCCGGCCTGTACTGGCGTTCTACAAAGCTTTTTATTTTCCCGGTAGTGAACGAATGCAGCGTTTCCTGATCTCCCAGTATATAGTGTCCCAAATCGTGGCCGGCAAATACCATATTCTCAAAATCATCATAGATTAACTCCGAAGGGGAATCGTCGTATGACAGAATTTCATCGATAACCACCTCCCGTTCCCGTTCGATCTGCCGGCCGGAAAACCGGGAATGAAAAACAATATCGCCCAACAATTCCACAGCACGGGATAAATATTCGCCTGGAAAGGCGGCATAAATAAATGTCTCTTCCTTCGCTGTGTAAGCATCGAGCTCTCCTCCCACATCTTCCATCCGGTTGGCAACATGGTGTGCCCTGCGCTTTTGCGTTCCTTTAAAGAGCATGTGCTCCACAAAGTGGGCTATGCCATGCTCGCCGGGTAATTCATCACGGGTTCCGGTATTCACTGCAATGCCGCAATAGGATATGTCGGATGGAGAAGAACGGTGGATAATGCGTAAACCATTCAGTAGTGTATGTGTCTGTATCATTTGCTATTTTATACTCCTTTCTCTGATATTTACCGGGGGTTGTTTTCGGAGAGACAAAAAGCCAAACCCAAAAAAATCCGGTAAAGATATAACAAAAAACGAGCCTCTCGACCCGTTTTCCCGCTCTCCCTCTTGGACTTGAACCAAGGACCCTCTGATTAACAGTCAGATGCTCTAACCAACTGAGCTAAGGAAGAATATCATTATTTTTATCGAAAA
>JAISZV010000242.1 GCA_031284475.1 Proteiniphilum sp.
GGCGTACAAATAAATGCCCTGATGGCGGGTACAGCTTGGAATCTAAAGAAATTTATGGAAACTCTCAAAGAAAAACTTCTTTGCCTTCTGTTCAGATATATGATATATCCTCAAAAAAAATTAAAAATGAAGGTAGTGGGAGTTAATAAGGATTGACTAAATAGCTACCAAAAAAACGAACAAATTATCAAAACACAGAGATGGCTGTAAAAAAAAAGAGTTATTTTTGTGAAACCGCTTTTGGATAAAAAAATTTTCATGAAACAATATCTTGATCTGCTGCAACGGGCGCTGGACGAAGGAGTCAAAAAAGAAGACCGCACCGGAACCGGAACCATCAGCATCTTCGGCCATCAAAGCCGCTACAGGATGAGCGACGGATTTCCGGTACTCACCACAAAAAAGCTGCACCTGAAATCAATCATTCACGAGCTACTCTGGTTCCTGAAAGGGGACTCCAACGTGCAATACCTCAATGAGAACGGTGTACGCATCTGGAATGAATGGGCTGACGAAAAAGGCGACCTGGGACATGTCTACGGATACCAGTGGCGTTCATGGCCCGATTACAACGGGGGGCATATAGACCAAATCGCACAGGTGGTCAATACCCTAAAGAGCAATCCCGGTTCGCGGCGCATCATCGTCAGTTCATGGAACGTAGCTGACCTGCCCAATATGAACCTCCCACCCTGCCATGCCTTTTTTCAGTTTTACGTAGCCGGCGGCAAACTGAGCCTGCAATTATACCAGCGTAGCGCCGATATATTCCTCGGAGTGCCTTTCAATATCGCCTCCTATGCGCTGTTGCTGAAGATGATGGCCCAGGTGGCAGGATTGCAGGAAGGGGATTTTATCCACACTTTCGGCGATGCGCATATTTACCTGAACCATCTGGAGCAGGCAAACCTTCAGCTTACGCGTGAACCGCGGCCATTGCCCCGGATGAAAATCAATCCCGATGTAAAAGACATTTTCGGCTTCCGGTTTGAAGATTTTGAACTGGTTGGCTATGACCCGCATCCACACATTAAAGCCGCTGTCAGCGTATGATGAATCAAAATACGCCGCATATTGCCATTATCGTCGCGCTCGACGAGCAGAACGGTATCGGGCGCAGCGGCAGGCTGCTCTGCCATCTTCCCGGCGACTTGAAACATTTCAAGGATCTCACTACGGGGCATAATATCATCATGGGAAGAAAGACCTATGAATCGTTACCTAAAGGCGCGCTTCCCAATCGCGTCAATATTGTAATCACTTCCGGTGCAGCAGACAATTATCCTGGCTGCATCGTGGTACGCTCGGTTGACGAGGCGCTGGCCCATTGCGAAAGTGAAGAAACCGCTTTCGTTATAGGTGGAGGAGAACTCTACCGTTCATCCCTTCCTTTCGCCGATAAGCTCTACCTTACCCGCATCCACCATACATTCAACAATGCCGATACCTTTTTTCCGGAAGTCGATTTCAACGAATGGGAATTGATTCATAGCGAAAACCACAAAACAGACGAAAAGCGACAATATAATTATTCTTTTCTGACTTATGTGAAAAAAGAGCGGATGTAAAATGAGGGGCGGACAGCCGGCTTTAACCAATTCTATTCTGTCCTATCCTGTCTTATAATAATCGTTTTACCGGTTCCATGATATTTATTCTTAGGATACGGAAGTAATAATTTTCATTGCCGGTAGGCAGCAAATCTTTCGCATAATCCCGCTATATTCTTCCGCTTCGCCTTTAGTGAAACAACGACAAACAAACCCAATTTACCAGACGTTTATTTTATTTGTTCATATTTGCCGTTTTTTGCAAGATTCCTCTTATTTTTGTAAAAAATCTGAAACATACAAAAAGATAAAACAGCTCTATGAGGAGATCCGTTTTCGTTGTACTTATTCTTGGTATATTTTCTCCTGCTTTTTCTCAAAATCCTGTCGGCGATTCTCTGAAACTAAAGCTGAGGGAGTACAAAACAACGGTGTTGCCCTGTGGCAGGGCCACGGCTGGTATTATGAACAGAAAAAACGTTCCGTATGGGAACGGACAGGCAAACCAAGGCAATAACCCGCGGAAATGCGCTTCGCACGATAAACGGGTAATTTAATAACGAGTAATTTAAAAAAATCATGCAAAAAATAAACGCCTTTATCCTTTTTACACAGCCGGAACAAGCAGTAAAAACAGTAGAAGGGCTCAGGCAATCGGAACTGATACAGAGCATTTATCTGCTTACTCCTGATGAAACGGCCGCCACCTTAGAGGGTTGTGAAAAGATTGTTATCGACAGGCTGCAAAGCACAGATACAATCAGGAAAATAGCCAGTAAATCAACCGCCGGTTACGCGCTTATCTATCAGAAACCGTCTGTCCTGAAAACGGGATACTTCGCCCTTGAGCGGATGGTGCGTATCGCCTGCGACGCGCAGGCAGGGATGGCCTATGCCGATTATTACGCTATCGCCGGCGGCGAAAAAAAGAATCATCCTGTGATAGATTATCAGGAGGGAAGCCTGCGCGACGATTTCAATTTCGGCTCGTTACTGCTCTACCATACCGGCGTACTGAAAGAGGCGGTAACAAGGATGAATGACGATTACCGGTTCGCCGGCCTCTATGACCTGCGGCTCAAAGTGTCGCAACGCCGCCCTCTGGTACATATCAATGAGTACCTTTACACGGAGATAGAAGAGGACGGACGCGCATCGGGAGAAAAGATATTCGATTACGTAGACCCGAAGAACCGGCAGGTACAAATTGAGATGGAACAGGCCTGCACACAGCACCTGAAAGAGATTGGGGCATATCTCGCGCCGCAATTCGAGGAAATAGAATTGAATAAAAACCATTTCGAATACGAAGCGTCGGTGATTATTCCGGTGCGTAACCGCGTAAAAACCATCAAAGACGCCATCGCCTCCGTATTGAAGCAAAAAACCGGTTTCCCGTTCAACCTCATTGTAGCGGATAACCATTCCACCGACGGCACTACAGAGGCTATCGCCGAGTTCAAGAACGACAGACGGCTGATACATATCATCCCCGAAAGGGACGACCTGTATATAGGCGGATGCTGGAACCTGTGCGTGCATCATCCGG
>JAISZV010000309.1 GCA_031284475.1 Proteiniphilum sp.
GAAACCTGAAAGAAGATAGGTCTTTCCGCGGGTCGTAATCTTCCTCCGGCAGCAATTCCGCAGGTATTGTTTCTTCTTCTTTTTTATCTTCTTCCCGATGGGGGGCGTGGGCTGCTTCATCATCCTTCGGTACGATTACTTCAAATTCATCTTCTACCGGAAGCCGTTGTTTTGTAGTGAAAGGGTTCGGGGACGTTGCAGCCGGCTTCGAGCCGTTGCGTGCGGTATTGGTTGCCGCGGCCTCCGGCTCGTCAAATTCGGAATCTTCTTCCTCATACTCCTTTTTCCCGGAACGCCTTGTTTTTTTCATCCACAGGAAGAATCGTTTGATAAGGCCGGGTTTTTTCTCTTTTTCAGGTTCATCCCAGTCGTCTTCGTCTTCGTCGAGGGGTGGGTTGTTTTGCGGGGCCAATGAGGAAGCCCCATTGATCAGCGTTTTTTGTATCTTGTATATGGAACTCTTTCGGATGGTTACTACAATAATCGTGATAAACAAGAGAATAAGCAATACAATGCCCGGCCATCCCACACTGCTCTCCAATATCCGCTCAATCTGGAGTCCATGCTCGCCACCCCACTTAACATGGCCGTGGGGAAAGATTCCGTCTAAGATAAAGGCGCTGGAGACAGAGCCGCCGATAAGCCCGAACGCGGTGATGAAAAGGGCTTTCGGAAATGGGATGCTCGATACCCTCATTATACGCAGCCCGATATAGATAAGGAAAAAGGGGATAAGTACGGAAAACAGGCCGAATCCTTCATTTACGATCCTTTCTGCAATGTAAGCGCCGCCTGCGCCTGTCCAGTTATCTATTTCCGGCGCTCCGGAACGGACTACTTCCAGGTAGGTTTTATTGATTACTTTACTCTGATCGGCTGCGCCGGTAAAGAAGAATGAGATAACGGACAGCAATACGAAAATGCCGGCGAAAGCAACAATTACCCCAAAAATGAAGTGTACCCGTTCATTTTTCAGAAAGGGGGTGATCCTGTTCTTTTGCCTTTGTCCTTGTTTGGGTTTTTGTCTTCTTTTCTTTCTTCCGGCCATAGTAGGATATGTAATCAACAGTGTAAACGCTTCGTAAATATTTAACGGAAACGTGATTGCAAAGGTAATAAAAAGATGATTAGTTTAAATTTTATTCTTCGTAAAAAGAGAAAAGTCCGCGAAGCGATTCGCAGACTTTTCCTATTAACACAATCTTTATGAAACAAAGTACACTATCGAGTTGATTGCAGAATGATAATCAGGTTCCTGTGCAATCTCGGGAACCAATTCGGTATGTATTATCTTTCCATCCGGGGCTACTATTACCACCGCCCGCGCCAAAAGGCCTTTCAGCGGGCCGTCGGCCATCAGCAGGCCGTAGTCTTCGCCGAATGAGTGATTGCGAAAACCGGAGAGCGTTACAACATTTTCAATGCCTTCGGCGGAACAGAATCTTTCGGCGGCAAAGGGCAAGTCTACAGAAATAGCTAATACTATTGTATTTTTTAATGATGCGGCTTCTTTGTTGAAACGGCGTACGGAGGCGGCGCATACGCCGGTATCGAGGCTTGGGAAGATATTGAGTACAACATATTTCCCTTTGAAGTCCGATAATCGGGCTTCGGTGAGATCTCTCTTTACCAGAGTGAAGTCCGGCGCGGCGGCGCCTTTTTGGGGTAACTCTCCGGTTGTATGAACGGGATTGCCTTTAAACGTGATACTTGCCATTATATTTATTTGAATTGTTTGTTTTAACGTGCGTTTCAAACTTGCGTATAAGTTACCGGACAAACAGGTTGATTTTGGTTTGTTGTAATTGTCCGGTTTCCGTAATCTCTAAACAAAGAGTTGATTTGAATGTTCATAGCTATTCCATTTTTAACTTTATACCCGGTTTACTGCCGCTATTGCGCCAAGCAATATGAACAGAAGGCAACTGACGACAAACGGCTACGTTTACGGAACTCAAAGAACGGGCTTGTTTGGGCTTGGGTTTTGGTGAAGCGCAAAGAAAACTCGTTTAAATGAACTCTTCTCTGAGATAGGCTGCCGTATAACTTTCCCCGTTGTTGATAATTTCTTCGGGAGTTCCTTCTGCCAGGATATAGCCTCCTTGCTCGCCTCCTTCCGGCCCCAGGTCTATGATATAGTCGGCGCACTTGATGACGTCGAGATTGTGTTCGATGATGATAACGGTATTGCCTTTATCCGTTAATTTGTTCAGTACCCCCAGCAGTACGCGGATGTCTTCAAAGTGCAGCCCCGTGGTGGGTTCATCCAGCACGTAGAGGGTGTTTCCCGTGTCGATGCGCGCCAGTTCGGTGGCTAATTTCACGCGCTGGCTCTCTCCCCCCGACAGGGTGGTGGACGATTGTCCCAGTTTGATATATCCCAGTCCTACTTCTTGCAGTACGTTGATCTTATGCGATATGTTGGGCACATTTTCAAAAAAATCCACTGCCTCGTTGATGGTCATATCCAGCACGTCGGCGATTGACTTTCCTTTGAACCGCACTTCCAGCGTTTCGCGGTTGTATCGTTTGCCGTGGCACACTTCGCAGGGAACCATAACGTTGGGCAGGAAATTCATTTCAATGGTTTTGTAGCCGCTGCCGTCACACTGTTCGCAGCGTCCGCCTTTCACATTAAAGGAGAAGCGTCCCGGTTTGTAGCCCCGTACTTTGGCTTCCGGCATTTCGGAGAACAACATGCGGACGTCCGAAAAAACGCCGGTGTAGGTGGCCGGATTGGAGCGGGGAGTGCGTCCTATGGGCGATTGGTCTACGCTCACTACTTTATCGAGGCATTCAATTCCTTGGGCAGAGCGGTAGGGCAGGGGGTCTTTTAGCGACCGGTAAAATTTTTGGCTGAGAATGGGTTGCAGCGTTTCGTTGATTAATGTAGATTTCCCGCTGCCGGAAACGCCCGTTATGCAGAGGAGCGTGCCTAAGGGAAAAGTAACGGTTATGTTTTTGAGGTTGTTTCCCGATGCGCCTTCAATTGTGAGGCTTTTGCCGTTGCCTTCTCTTCTTTTTTGGGGGATGGCGATTTCTAATTTCCCGTTCAGGTAATTGGAAGTGAGCGTATTTTTTTTCAGCATTTCCGGGGGAAGGCCTTCAAATACCACTTCGCCTCCTTTTTGGCCGGCAAAGGGGCCCATATCCACTATATAGTCGGAGGCGAGCATCATATCTTTGTCGTGCTCCACTACTATTACCGAATTGCCCGAATCGCGCAGTTTTTTCAGCGAATCAATGAGGCGGTGGTTGTCCCGTTGATGAAGCCCGATACTGGGTTCGTCGAGGATATAGAGCACATTCACTAATTGCGACCCTATTTGGGTAGCCAGCCGTATGCGCTGGCTTTCCCCGCCCGACAGGGAGGATGATGCGCGCGAAAGCGACAGGTAGCCCAACCCCACATCCAGCAGAAATTGAAGCCGTGAAAGGATTTCTTTTTTAATTTCGCTTGCAATCAATCTTTGTTTTTCCGTCACAGCCGCTTCGGAGGAGATGATCCAGTTGTGGAGCGATTGTATGTCCATTTCGGCCAGTTCGGCGATATTTTTGCCGTTGATCCTGAAATGAAGCGCTTCCCTGTTTAGCCGTTGCCCGTGGCATTCGGGGCATACGGAGGTGGTGATGAACTGTCCCGCCCATTTCTGTGCAGTGGACGAGGTTTCGTCATCCTGCTGCATTTCGATATATTTGGCGATCCCTTCATAGGAGACCATATAATTGGAGTTACCCAGTGATTCGTTTTTTATTTTAAGCCTTTCGTTGGAGCCATACATGATTTCGTCGATGGCTTCCGGCGGGATGTTGCTGATGGGCGTTTTGAGTGTTACCTCATATTTTTCGCAGATGGCCGCAATTTGCCAAAAGAGCAGGTTGCTCCGTTCTTTTCCGAGGGGGACGACGCCGCCGGCGGCGATGCTCAGGCTGGGGTCGGGGATGATTTTCTCTATGTCTATCAGGTCTATCGACCCGATGCCTTTACAGCGGGGACAGGCTCCCTGCGGGGAGTTGAAAGAAAAATTATGAGGGGCCGGTTCATTGTACGATAAACCGGTGGTGGGGCACATGAGGCTGCGGCTGTAATGGCGCACTTCGCCGGCTTCCACATCCTGTATGAGGATGAGGCCGGAACCCTGCCGCATGGCGGTACGCACGCTACTTTGCAGTTTATCGGAAAACTTGTTGGACACGACTAACTTGTCGATGAGTATCTCTATATTGTGGTTTTTGTACCTGTCCACGCGCATGCCGGGAATGATTTCTTTGATTTCGCCGTCGGCCCTCACGTTGAGGTAGCCCTTTTTCCTGATTTGTTCAAAGAGTTCTTTGTAGTGTCCTTTTCTGTTTCTCACTACGGGGGCGAGGATGTGGATTTTTTTACCGGCATATTTTTCCAATATCAATTCCAGTATTTGGCTGTCGGTATATTTCACCATTTTCTCGCCGGTGAGGTAGGAGTACGCTTCGCCGGCGCGGGCATAGAGGAGGCGGAGGAAATCGTATACTTCGGTGGTGGTGCCTACTGTGGAACGGGGGTTTTTGTTGGTAGTTTTTTGTTCGATGGAGATTACCGGGCTTAGTCCGGTGATTTCGTCTACGTTTGGGCGTTCCATTTTTCCCAGGAATCCGCGCGCATAGGCCGAGAAGGTTTCTATATAGCGGCGTTGCCCTTCGGCGCAGATGGTGTCGAAGGCGAGCGACGATTTTCCGCTGCCGCTCAATCCGGTGATCACGGTGAGGGAGTCGCGGGGAATGGTTACGTTGATGTTTTTTAGGTTGTGTATGCGAGCGCCGTACACTTCTATTTTTGGGGTTTTGGGCGTCATAGTCGTTTTTATTTTACCACCCAGGCCGGGTTGTGTACTTTGGGTTGTTCTCCTTTGTTGTAGTAGAGATCGTTGTGCGTGGGAATAAGGAAGGTATAGGTTTTGCCTGACGGATTGTTTAGGGAGGTGTTCCGCAACCAGGAGTTGAAGTCTTTTAACTGTGCGTAGGTGATGTTGTGTTGTTTGGCAAAGGAAGCGAGGTTGGGAATGGAGGAAGATACGTTTACTTCTTCAAAATGCATGGGTTTGTAGAGGTGATCGGGTTTGATGATGAATCCGTATTGCTGCGGATTTTCAAAGATTTGTTTGATGGCGAGCATCCGGTAGTAGTAGCGGGCGGTTTCTTCTACCAGCCAGAGATCGAGCGAATTGTCCGCCTCCTGGTCTTTCAATCCGTTGGTGATGCGCGCCTGGCCGCCGTTATACGACAGCGCCGCGGCGCTCCATGAGCCGTATTTTTGATAGGCTTCCTTCAGGTAGCGGCAGGCGGCTACGGTAGATTTTCCCACATGGTAGCGTTCGTCTACATCCGTCGTTTCCTCCAGCCCGTATTGCTTACCTGTGCTTTGGAGAAACTGCCATAGCCCCGCCGCGCGCGTGGGCGATACGGCTCTGGGGTCGAGGCTGCTTTCTATCACCGCCAGGTATTTAAGGTCGTCGGGAACGCCTTGCTGTTTGAGGATGGGTTCTATGACCGGGAAAAACCGGTTGGCCCGTTTAAAAAGCAGTATGGTGGTGGAGTGGAAATAAGTAAAACTGTTTACTTCCCTGTCCATCCGTTCCCGTTTATCGTAGCGGTCGAAAGCGATCTGTTCTCCTGCAAACTCCATGCTTTCGGGAATGGACACCGAAGCCGTCATGGAGAGCACCAACGGCCTTTCAGGCTCCACTTCGTTTATGCTGTTGCCCGATGTGAACGCGAGGGCGAGAATACTTGCTCCCAGTACTATGACCGATACGGAAATAAGTGCGGCGATTTTTTTCATTTTGTGCGCGGATTATTTTTTAGGGAATCAAAAATAGATAAAAAAATTGATCTGGGAAAATGGAACGTTTTCGATAAGCTAAATGATCGGAGTTATTTGCTCCGAATTTGATGCTTTTAGAGTCGAATTCGATGCTTTTAGAGCCGAGTTCGATGCTTTTAGAGCCGAGTTCGATGCTTTT
>JAISZV010000248.1 GCA_031284475.1 Proteiniphilum sp.
TACAATGGGAAGAATTGAATGCCCCAAACCCCACGGAGGCGTTGTCATTTGGAGGTAATTACTCTCCGGAAGCCGTCGCTTTATTAAAAAAGGAAGGCCCGAAATATCAGTATGGGACAGGATGTTTGTCGGATGGTATTTTGGGTATGTGGATGGCTTCTGTCTGCGGGCTTCCGGAAATTATCGACCATGAAATGGTGACCAGCCATTTAAAGGCCGTACATAAGTACAATTTGAAAACAACGCTCCTTGACCATTACAATCCGCAACGTCCGACTTATGCGTGTGGCCAAGACGGGGGATTATTGCTCTGCTCATGGCCAAAGGGAGGGGCGTTGTCTTTGCCCTTTGTTTATAGTAATGAGGTTTGGACCGGCATTGAATACCAGGTGGCAAGCCATCTGATGTTGAAAGGGGAAATAGAAAAAGGGTTGGAAATAGTACGTGTGTGTCGCGACAGGTACGACGGCGCTGTAAGAAACCCTTTTAACGAGTACGAATGTGGTCATTGGTATGCCCGTGCAATGGCAAGTTACGCGATGTTGCAGGCATTGACGGGTGTAAGATACGACGCCGTGGATAAAATATTGCATATAGATTCAAAGATTGGTGATTTTACCAGTTTCATCAGTACCGGTACAGGTTTTGGAACAATATCATTAAAAAATGGAGAGCCTCGGTTAAAAGTAGTGTTTGGATCAATTGATGTTAAAAAATATAATATCTTTGGGAAAGAAATTAATCGATAAAAATAAGATTATAATGAAAGGAATAGCTAAGAGGGTATTGCTTAACTATCACGAAAAGCCGTTAACCCTAAATGAGTTAGGGTTAACCCCAAATGAATTGGGGACGACCCCTAATGAGTAAATAGCTCGACCGGCACACGCTGGAAACAATTTTGCAATCAAATATAATAACGAATTAAAAAATAATCACTTAATAATTTATATTATGCGTTCAAAAACAATTTTCATTTTTCTTTTTTGTGTTGTATGGTTAACAACAGCCTTTGCACAAAATCGCGATTTTAACGGTTTGGAGATGAATATGGGGAACCTGTATCGGCTATCGAATGCGGAGACACGTTCTATCAGTCCGGAGAACTTTACCGGAGAGAAAGGGAAAGGGGGAATGGCCACTCCCGATCCCAACGCACCCCGCAATACAGCCAATGCTACACATGCTTCACGCGACCTGGGACAAGGCTGGAAAGTGAATCCGTTTGTGACGATCAATTCAGGAGAAACTTTCACCATGGCGGAAATTGAAGGGCCTGGCGCCATTCAGCATATTTGGATGACGCCCACCGGCAACTGGCGGTTTTCCATTATCCGTATTTATTGGGACGATGAGACGGAACCATCCGTAGAAGCGCCCGTAGGCGATTTCTTCGGTATGGGATGGAACGAATACGCCCATCTGAACTCACAGCCGGTAACCGTCAATCCCGGAAGTGCGTTCAACTGTTACTGGGTTATGCCTTTCCGAAAAAAATGCAGGATCACCATGACCAATATCAATGATGCGCAATCCATGAACCTCTATTATCAGATTGATTACACGCTGACGGATGTGCCTGATGACGCTGCCTATTTCCATGCGCAATTCCGTCGTACAAAAGTCAATGAGACTTCCGATTATACCATTATCGACGGGATAAAGGGAGAAGGGCATTATGTGGGCGTCTATCTGGCTTGGCAGGTGAATAACAACGGTTGGTGGGGCGAAGGAGAGATCAAATTCTTCATGGATGGGGACAAGAAATTCCCCACAATCATCGGAACCGGTACCGAAGATTATTTTTGTGGATCGTATAATTTCGACCGGAATGGGAAATATGTTACCTTTACAACGCCTTATACGGGATTGATACAGGCATTACCTCCCGATATTACCTACAAATCGGGACAGCGGTTCGGCTTGTATCGGTGGCACGTGATGGATCCGATACGGTTTAAAAAAGACCTGAAGATCACGATTCAGGATTTGGGTTGGAGGCATGGAGGCCGCTATCTACCCCAGAAATCGGATATATCATCCACTACTTTCTGGTATCAGAAGGAGCCTCACGCTTCGTTTCCCAAATTTCTTTCCTGGAAAGAACTGGAAGTGAATTAGTCATAGTCTGAATTTATTGAAGTATTCGGGAAAACAATAATAAACAAATTATATGCAACTAAAGCAAATTTATCGTACGCTGTTGCCCGCCATGATAGGAGGCGCGGTTTTGCTCTCCTGCACAGGCAACAGGAAAACATCGGAAAACATGGAAAAGGAGTATGAAAAAGGAACGTTCGGATATGATCTGAACTATCTGTCCGTAAAAGATGAGGGATTGATCGTATTGAAATCGGAGGATGAAAAAGCACAGGTGATCCTGTCGGCGAAATACCAGGGAAAGGTATTTACTTCCACGGCCAACGGCCCGGAAGGCAATAGCCACGGGTTCGTCAATTACAATTTCTTTGACGCGGGCATAGTGGATGAGCATATGAACGGTTTCGGGGGCGAAGACCGTTTTTGGCTCGGCCCGGAAGGGGGACGGTATTCTATTTATTTTGAATCGGGCAAAGAGCAAGTGTATGATAACTGGCATACTCCCAAAGCCATCGATATAGAAGAGTGGGCGATAAGCCGCGTTACCGCGAAAGAAGCTGTTTTCGTCAAAGAGATGGAACAGAAGAACTATCTGGGAAATCTCCTGAATATTGCGATGGAACGGAAAATTTCGTTACTTTCCCCACGTGAAACAGTCGGTAAGTTACAGGTAGAAATCCCGGAAGGAGTGAGCGTGGTAGCTTATGAAACGGCCAATACGATCACCAACGGCAACGATTTTGAATGGACGCCCGAAACCGGAACGGTCTGTATCTGGATGCTCGATATGTTCAACCCTTCCGAAGCTGCCGTAACCTTGATCCCTTATCATACCGGCGATGAGAAGAAACTGGGTAAAGTGGTGACGTCGGATTATTTCGGCGAGATCCCTGCCGACCGGCTGGTAGACGATAACGGGATTCTCTATTTTAAAACCGACGGAAAATCAAGGGGTAAGCTGGGAATGAACGCCAGGCGTACAAAGTCTATTGCCGGCAATTATGATCCGCTTGCAAAGCGACTGACCATTGTCACGTTCGATACGGATCCCGATGCCACCTACCTGAACCAGGAATGGAACCCCGACCGTAACCCGCTCGTGGGGGATGCGTTAAATGCCTATAACGACGGCCCGCTGGAAGACGGAAGCATTATGGGGCCCTTCCTGGAACTGGAGAGCTGCTCGCCCGCCGCATTCCTGAAACCGGGAGAGTCCCTGTCGCACAGACACAACGTATTCCATTTCACCGGCGAAGAGGCAAGCCTCTCCCCTATTGCGGAGAAACTGTTGGGAGTAGGCCTTGAAAAGGTAAGTAACATTTTTTGAATCATTACAAGTGAGCTTCAACGTCTTTGTTCTTGATTCTTGACTCTCTTAAGAAATAAAATTAAAAACCGAGTGTTTCAGTACATTTTCCGGACGGATAAAAACGTTCCGGAATGCTTTATTCCAAATAAATATGAACACAAATAATGTAGAAAAACATCGTATGATCCCAACTGGGATCCTGTTCCCTTTTATTCTTCTTACTTCACTCTTCTTTATCTGGGCGGTACCCAATAATATGACCGACACCATGCTGGCGGCGTTCAAGCGCATCATGAGTTTGAACGATACGCAAACGGCGTGGATACAGGTGGTCTGTTACCTGCTCGGATATGGTTGTTTCGCGCTCCCGGGAGCCATTTTTATTAAAAAACATACCTTTAAATCGGGTGTGCTGCTGGGGCTGATACTTTGTATCATGGGATCGATGCTCTTTTATCCCGCCATGCTGGCCAATGCCATTAGTTCGCCGTTGAGTTTCGTCACCTATCTTCTCGGTATTTTCGTGCTGTTTGCCGGGCTATCGGTACTGGAAACCTCTGCCAATGCGTATGTGTATGCCCTCGGCGATCCGGCAACGGCAACGCGCAGGTTGAACTTCTCCCAGTCGTTCAACCCATTCGGCGCATTGACAGGCGTGCTGGCCAGCCAAATCTTCGTGTTGTCGCAGTTGAATACCATGACAGCCGGCGAAAGAGGCGTATTAAGCGGCCCGGAACTGGCCTCCATTCAACGGGGAGAACTCAATGCCGTGACTATGGCCTATCTAATCCTGGGTACGGTGATGCTGGTGTTGTTACTGCTGATTATATTCACCAAAATGCCGAAAGCACAGGACGACGATAAGAGTTTAGACCTAAAAGCGACATGGGGACGGTTGAAAAAGAATAAGAACTATATCTGGGGAGTGGTGGCGCAGTTTTTCTACGTGGGCGCGCAGATCGCGGTCTGGTCGTTTATTATCCGGTACGCCATGCAGCAACTCAATTTCGATACGGTGATTGCCGGCCTGGGAGCGAATCCTTCACAGGAGGCGATTATAGGGGTGCTTCGCAGTGTGGAGCCGGTGGCGGGAGGCTTCTATGCCTTGAGTGAATTACTCGGGTTGGACGTACTGCTGCCCCGTACGGCCGAACAGGCCGGGGCTACCTACTATATCATGTCGTTAGTGCTTTTTGTACTGGGGCGTTTTATCTGCACCTGGTTGATGAAGTATACCCGGCCGGTGAATATATTGTCGGGACTGGGTATTCTGGCGGTGATCTGTTCTCTTTTGGCGATCTACGGAGAAGGATTTGCCGGTGTGTATGCATTGATGGGTATTTCAGGTTGTATGTCGGCCATGTTCCCCACCATTTACGGTCTTGGCATGAAGGGACTGGGCGATGATACCAAGATCGCCGGGTCGGGCATGGTGATGGCCATCGCTGGTGCGGCGCTGCTGACGCAGGTGCAAGGTATCCTCTCCGATCAGGCGGGAAGCATTAAATTCGCTTACTGGGTACCTGCCGTCGCGTTTATTATTATCACTTATTACAGTTTTACGATAGCACGCAGCAAGAAGCTGGGCAATGGAAAATAAATGAATATGGAAAAATTGGTTATAGGTATAGACTACGGCACCGATTCGTGTCGCGCGGTAGCATTAGAAGCCGCATCGGGGAGAGAGGTGGCATCGCACACTTCTTTCTATCCGCGGTGGAAGAAAGGGCTGTATTGCGATCCTTCCGCCAACCGCTATCGGCAGCATCCTCAGGATTATATCGATTCGCTTGTGGAGGTGATACACGGCCTATTGGCACAATTATCACCCGGTGAAGCGGAAAATATCGCCGCCTTAGGTATAGACACAACAGGGAGTACGCCTTGCCTGACAGATCGCAACGGCACTCCGCTGGCCCTATTGCCCGAATATGCCGGCGATCCCGATGCGATGTTCGTCCTCTGGAAAGACCATACTTCCATACGGGAAGCGGACGAAATCAATCGACTGGCGCACGCCTGGGAGACCGATTATACATCGCGTTCGGGAGGTATCTACTCCTCGGAATGGTTCTGGGCAAAAGCGCTGCATGTGTTGCGGGTAAATGAAAAAGTCAGGGAAAAGGCTTCGTCCGTCATTGAACATTGCGACTGGATGCCGGCATTACTGACGGGAAACCTCAAACCCGAAAAGGTGAAGCGCAGCCGTTGCGCCGCGGGACACAAAGGAATGTGGGCGGAGGAATGGGGTGGTTATCCGTCGCAGGAGTTCCTTTTTGCGCTCGATCCCCTGCTGGATGGATTTGCCGGCCGTCTGGACAATAAAACTTATACAAGTGACGTCTCTGCCGGAAAACTGACCGAGGAGTGGGCCGGGCGGCTCGGATTGCCTGAAAACGTTGACGTGGCGGCCGGCATTCTCGATGCACATGCCGGCGCTGTCGGCGCAGGTATTACGGCCAATAGTATGGTGAAGATCATCGGTACTTCCACCTGCGATATTGTGGTTACTCCGAAAGAGGATATTGCAGAAAGACTGATTCCCGGTATCAGCGGGCAGGTAGACGGGTCGGTTATTCCGGGCCTGATAGGCTTGGAAGCGGGACAATCGGCTTTCGGGGATGTATATGCCTGGTTGCGGGGTATTCTTTCCTGGTCGCTTGGTCTTGCAGATAATCTTTCAGAGAATGATCGTGTGTCGGCGTTACACAACATCCTCGCTAAACTTACCGAAGAGGCGGAGAAATTGCCGGTGACGGAATCGGATCCGGTGGCGACCGACTGGTTGAACGGACGCCGTACCCCCTTTGCCGATATGACATTAAAGGGCGGCATTGCGGGCGTCACTCTGGCTACTACACCTGCGCAAATCTTTAAAAGCTTAGTGGAAGCGACCGCTTTCGGGTCGCGCGCCATCATGGAGCATCTTGAGAAAGAAGGCGTGCAGGTCAGAGAGGTGATCGGTGTGGGAGGTATCTCCTTAAAATCATCCTATGTAATGCAGACGCTTTCCGATGTGATGGGCGTACCCATTAAAGTGGCTTCGGCACAACAGGCGGGAGCATTGGGCGCCGCTATGTGCGCTGCCGTCTCGGCAGGCGTTTTCCATACGGTAGAAGAAGCCCAGGAGTCTATGGGACAGGGATACAGTACGCTTTACACGCCTCGCGCCGAAAATCGTGAAACCTACGATATTTTGTATGCCAAATACAGGGAATTAGGAAAACTATAATGGATAAAATACTTC
>JAISZV010000262.1 GCA_031284475.1 Proteiniphilum sp.
CAATTTATTTTTTTATACCTTTGCAAATGTAGTGTTTAATATTAATAATAGATACTCAATAATTCGCCTGAGATGATAACAGAAGAACAGAAAATTTGCATTAAGAGTGGACTTGCAACAGCTTTGTATAGCTTTAAATATTGGGAGTCAACATTTGAACAATATACAAAATAATATGGAGAAAATATATTTAAGACACAATTTGCCTTTTTTTATGTTTAGTATTTTCTTTTTTCTATTTGCAGTAGAACCTGCATTGGAGAAAATTAATATAATAGACTACATAGTCTGGTCATTAATTATATTATGCGGAGCTATATGGCTGGTTAGCTGTATTATATCGATAGTCAAAAATAAGAAAAACTTTATTATAAGTTTCGCTTCGACATCTATATTCTCCTTTTTTAATATAGCCAGTGCATTGATTGGTTTAATAATTAGTTATTTTTTTAATTCAAATTTAATCAAGCTATGGATTTTCTTATTAGTGATTTATATCGTCGCTATTTTGATACCAAATCCCTTCAAACAAAAATAATATTCAATCAGCGTTAGATTCAGACCTGTAAATAATTATAATTATCCCCGAAACTTAGACAACAGTAATCACACGGATATTCTGCGTTTTTATTGCATTTTATCAATTATTCCGCTATCTTTGCGACAAATATACATGTCAGCAATGCAGAGATTGTATTCAATACACTTCCCCACAACTACTACAATGACCATGACCCCTTAGGGGGTTATGTAAATTCTTCACACCCGGACTCGTCCGTTTATTTGACGGGAAACAACGTCAGACAACGTTAGACGCCCGAATGGGAGTCAAATTCTCAAATTCCGCACGCCCAATAACAAAGAACCAAAAGTACAGAAAGAGGTAGTCTTCAGACAACCGGCTTTTTTACCTCAGATTTTAAAAAAAATACAATCATTATGAAGGTGATGAAATTCGGGGGAACATCCGTAGGGGATCCCGAAAGCTTACAACGAGTCAGGAAGATCATAGAAAAAGAGAAAGAACCCGTCATTGTGGTGGTTTCCGCGCTGGGCGGCGTAACAGACCGCCTGTTACTGGCTGCCGATTTCGCGTTAAACGGCAATCCCGGTTATAAATCGCTGATTGACGAAATAGTTGTCCGGCACGAAGAGATGATCGAAAAAATGGTGACCTCGCCGGACGACAACGAAGAGGTAAAACAAAAAACGCGGCAGTTGTTCGAGGAGTTGCGCAATATCCTGCAAGGGGTATTCCTTATCGGCGACCTGTCGCAGAAAACCTCCGACAAGATCGTCAGCTACGGCGAACGCCTCTCTTCGCTGATCATCAGCAAGGCGATCAATAAGGCGCAACTATACGACGCCACGAAATTTATTAAGACCGACAAACAATTCCACAACCATATCCCCGACCTCGCACGGTCGAACGGCCTGATCCGCAAAACATTCTCCGAAATGCCGCCGCCCCATGTGGCCGTCGTGCCCGGATTTATCTCATCGAGCAACGACAATAACGACATCACCAATCTCGGCCGTGGAGGATCGGACTACACCGCCGCTATCATCGCGGCAGCAATGGAAACGTCTGTGCTGGAGATATGGACGGACGTAGACGGATTTATGACGGCCGATCCCAAGATCATCAATTCGGCATACGTAATCGACGAATTGTCGTTTACCGAAGCAATCGAACTGTCCAATTTCGGCGCAAAGGTGATCTATCCTCCTACCATCTTCCCCGTCTATCACAAGAATATACCTATACGCGTTAAAAACACGTTCCACCCCGAAGCCGAAGGCACCCTTATCCGAAACATCCAACCTACCCGGAACGGCAAGATCATCAAAGGCACTTCATCGATCAACGATACCGCCCTGATCACCATTCAGGGGTTAGGCATGGTAGGCGTTATCGGCGTAAACAAACGTATCTTCTCTTCACTGGCCGACAACGGCGTCAGCGTCTTTATCGTCTCCCAGGCGTCATCGGAAAACAGTACCTCCATCGGCGTACGTTCACAGGACGCTTCCCTCTCGCAAAAAGTGCTCAGAAAGGAATTTGCCTATGAAATAGGAATGGGAAGCATCAACGATATTATAGTGGAATATGACCTGGCAACCATTGCCATTGTTGGCCAGAACATGAAGCATGTACCCGGTATTGCCGGGAAATTTTTCGGCGCTTTGGGGCGTAACGGCATCAGTATCGTGGCGTTGGCCCAAGGAGCGGGCGAAACCAATATCTCCTGCGTGATTGCCAAATCGGATCTGAAAAAGTCGCTCAACGTAATTCACGATTCTTTCTTCCTGTCGCCGTACCAGGAGTTGAACCTCTTCATCGTCGGCGCCGGCACGGTGGGCGGCAACCTGCTGGAGCAGATCAGGCTGCAACAAAATACGCTCAAGGAACAAAACAAGTTACGCATCAATATAGTGGGTATTGCCAACGGGCGCAAGGCATTGTTTGCCCGCGAAGGAATCCCTTTAGACGGATATTTCGATAACCTAATGACAAACGGCGTGCAGAGTTCCCCCGAACGGATCCGGGATGAGATCCTCAAAATGAATATCTTTAACTCCGTATTCGTCGATTGCACGGCAAGCCCCGATATAGCGGAGCTATACGGCGAATTGATGGCGAAAAATATTTCGGTCGTCACCGCCAATAAGATCGCCGCCTCGTCGGATTACGACAGCTATCGCCGCCTGAAAGAAACCGCCCGTAAAGCCGGCGTGAAATTCCTGTTCGAGACGAATGTGGGAGCCGGACTCCCCATCATCAACACAATGAATTCCCTGACCAATTCGGGCGATAAGATCGTGAAACTGGAAGCGGTGCTTTCCGGTACATTGAATTTTATCTTCAACACGCTGAGCGAAGATATTCCGTTCAGCAAAGCCATACGAATGGCAGTGGAGGCAAAGTTCGCCGAACCCGACCCGCGTATAGACCTGAGCGGACTGGACGTAACGCGGAAATTAGTAATTCTCTCCCGCGAAGCAGGAGCCGGCATAAACCAGTCGGATGTAAAGAAAAACCTGTTCGTACCCCAGAAATATTTTGACGGCTCGCTGGAAAAGTTCTGGCAAACCATCCCCGAAATGGACGCATCGTTCGAGGCCCGCCGGCAAGAGTTGGCGAAAGAGGGGAAACGGCTCCGGTTCGTGGCCTCGTACGACAACGGAAACTGCGAAGTAGGCCTGCGGGAGGTAGAACAGGGGCATCCTTTCTACGACCTGGAGGGCAGCAATAACATCATCATGATCACCACCGAGCGCTACAACGAATACCCGATGGTGATCAAAGGGTATGGCGCAGGCGCAGGCGTAACGGCGGCAGGCGTATTTTCGGATATTATCTCAATTGCAAATATCAGGTAATGCTCGCTGCTTCCGTGAATTATAAATTATAAATTATGAATTATCGCCGAAGGTATTATCAACTATCAATTAAATGAAACATATCATCATTCTTGGCGACGGCATGGCCGGCGAACCCATTGCCGCATTGGGAAACAAAACAACGATACAAGCGGCCGCCACTCCCTATATGGATTTGCTCGCCCGAAAAGGCAGGAACGGACTGCTGCATACCGTCCCCGAAGGGTTTGCCCCGGGAAGCGAGATCGCCAACCTCTCGGTCATGGGCTACGACGTGCCTTCCGTATATGAAGGGCGCGGCGTGCTGGAAGCGGCCAGTATGGGCATAGATATTTTGCCGGGAGAGATAGGGATGCGCTGTAACCTGGTTTGCATAGAGGGCGACCTGCTGAAGAATCATTCGGCGGGACATATCTCCACTCCCGAAGCAACCGAACTGATCCGGGTCCTCAACAACAAACTGGGGAGCGATATTTTCAGCTTCCACCCGGGCGTTTCCTATCGCCATCTGCTGAAAATGAAAGGCGGAAACAAACAAATCCGGTGCACCCCGCCCCACGATATTCCGGAACAACCCTTCCGTCCGCGCCTCATCCAACCCGCGAGCGAAGAAGCGGCGCCTACCGCAGAAGCCTTGAACAGGCTGATCCTCGCATCGCAGGAGATACTGGGCGATCATCCCGTTAACAAAAAAAGGATCGCGGAAGGAAAGTCCCCGGCCAACAGCATCTGGCCCTGGTCGCCCGGATTGCGCCCTAAAATGAAACCTCTCAATGAGATGTTCCCGCTCAAAAGCGGCGCCGTGATCTCGGCGGTGGATCTGATCAGGGGGATCGGCGTCTATGCCGGGCTGGAAGTGATTATGGTGGAAGGGGCTACCGGCCTTTACGACACCAATTATGAGGGAAAAGCGCAGGCCGCACTCAAAGCGCTGAAAGAAAAAGATTTCGTATATCTGCATATCGAAGCCAGCGACGAAGCGGGACACGAAGGGGATGCGCAGTTGAAGATAAAAACCATTGAGTACCTTGATGCTCGCATTGTAAAGACTATCTATGAAGAGACTTTACAGTGGAACGAACCGGTCGCTATCGCCATCCTGCCCGACCATCCTACACCCTGCGCCATACGAACGCATACACGCGATCCCATTCCATTCCTTATCTATCACAGAGACATTGAACCCGACAATGTGCAGGCGTACGACGAGCTTGCCGCGAAAAAAGGGAGTTACGGCCTTCTCTACGGCGACCAGTTTATGAAATTAATGTGCCAATGTGAATGATTAAATTAATTGCGCCGGCGTTTATTGTTTCTAAAAGTCTTTATTCTTGATTCTTGACTCTTTATTCTTTATGCTATACTTCAGTACAAATAAAAAAGCGCCCATCGCTTCCCTGCAGGAGGTGGTTGTGAAAGGGCTGGCCCCGGACAGGGGGCTTTACATGCCCGAAAAAACAGCGCAGCTTCCCCAAAGTTTTTTCGATGAGATAGGGAACTCCGGATTGCAGGAGATATCTAAAACCGTTGCAGCAGCGTTTTTTGGGGACGACATCCCGAAAGAAAAACTGGAAGCCATTGTTACCGGCGCATTGAATTTTGAGATACCGCTCAGGAAAGTGGAAGAAGGGATTTATGCGCTGGAACTGTTTCATGGGCCTACTTTCGCTTTCAAAGATGTGGGAGCCCGTTTTATGGCGCGGATGTTATCTCATTTCGTCCGGGAGGGACAAGAGGAGGTAAACGTGCTTGTAGCCACGTCGGGCGATACCGGCAGCGCCGTCGCCAACGGCTTTCTGGGCGTGGAGGGGATCAAGGTGTTCGTACTGTACCCTTCCGGGAAAGTGAGCGATATGCAGGAAGCGCAGTTCGCCACGCTGGGACAAAACATCACTGCGCTGGAAGTGGACGGGACTTTCGACGACTGCCAGGCGTTGGTGAAGTCGGCTTTTATGGATGAAGGCCTGAATGTCCGGCTTAACCTCACTTCGGCCAACTCCATCAACGTGGCGCGGTTCCTGCCGCAATCATTCTATTACTTTTGGGCGTATGCACAATTAATAAGGCAGGGGCGGGCCGGAAAAACGGTGTTCTCCGTGCCGAGCGGGAATCTGGGGAACCTCACCGCGGGGCTTTTCGCCAAACGGATGGGCCTGCCGGTGGACAGGTTTATCGCCGCCAACAACCGGAACGATGTTTTCCGGGAATACCTGCAAACCGGGAAATATATTCCGAGAGCATCGGTACAAACCGTTGCCAACGCTATGGATGTGGGAGATCCCAGTAATTTCGCCCGCATCCTCGATCTCTACGGACACTCGCACGAGGCAATTGTCCGCGACATTTCGTCTTACCGGTACCGGGATGAGGAAATCAGGGCAGCCATCAATAATGTTTACCTGCAATCGGGATATTTGCTCGACCCGCACGGGGCATGCGCCTACCTGGCGTTGAAAGAGGGCAAGAAACCGGATGAAACGGGTATCTTCCTCGCTACCGCACATCCGGCCAAATTCGGCAAGACGGTAGAAGCAAGCATCGGAAATCCCGTACAGATACCGGATGCGCTGGCCGCTTTCATGCAACATAAGAAGCAATCGCTCCCCTTGCCCAACGACTTTGATCTGTTTAAAAAGAAGCTAATCGAACGGTCTTAAGTTTCTTTTTATTATTTTTGCTGCGAATTAATCCATTATTGCGTAGTTTTGTGTATGAAACCATACGCTAACTGCTGATTCCGCATGAGGCAACTATTACGATATACGTATATCTTTCTCGTTCTGACCTTCTTCTTTCAATGCTCCTCTGTCCATAAGGCAGTCACGACAACAGGCCAGACCGACCGGATTCCCACATCGGAACCGGCGCAGCCTGATACGTCCGGGTTGTTGGCCGATACCCCGAACCCTTTGGCGATAAACGACTCCACAGGGCAGGCAACTATCCCTATTCCTCCGCTTACCTCATCGCCCGACAGCCTTTCCCGTATCTCTCTCTCCGATTCAACGGCAACTAAGGCGAAGAAAGATACCGTTTCTACAAAACAGATGCTGGAAACTTCCGTATTTTATACGTCCCAGGACTCCATGGTATTTACGGCCAACAACATGGGCTACCTCTACGGGGAGGCCGACGTTAAATACGGAGATTTGGCCATCAAAGGGGAATTTATCACCATGGATATGGACAGTAGCATTATTTCGTCCACCTTCGGGCTCGATTCGGTAGGGAAAGAGTTCGGGTATCCTGTCTTCTCGGAAGGGGAAATGGAGTATGAAATGAAGAAAGTGCGCTATAAATTCGATACCCGCAAAGCTTTTATCAGCAACGTTATCACACAGCAGGGAGAGGGGCATATAGTGGCCAACGAGGCGAAGATGAATCCCGACAACTCTTTCTACATGCGGAATGCAAAATATACCTCGTGCGACCAGCATGACCATCCGCACTTTTACCTGAACCTGTCGAAAGCAAAAGTACGCCCCGGTAAAGACGTTGTTACCGGGCCGGCGTGGCTGGTGGTGGCGGATGTGCCGCTCTTTCCCGTGGTACTTCCTTTCGCATTCTTTCCTTTTACGGAAACCTATTCGTCGGGCGTCATTATGCCGAGTTACGGCGACGAGATGACCCGCGGATTCTATCTCCAGAACGGCGGTTACTATTTCGCGATAAGCGACTATATTGATCTTGCCGTTACGGGAGAACTTTACACAAAAGGTTCCTGGGGAATCGGCGCACGTTCCAACTACCGCAAGCGGTACAAATTTTCCGGTAACTTCAATGTGTACTACCTCAACACGGTTACCGGCGAAAAAGAACTTAAGGACGTGGCGCCCGAAGCCTACTCCGTATCGAAAGACCTCCGCATTAACTGGACTCATTCGCAGGATCCGAAAGCCAACATGTACCGCACCCTCTCGGCGAGCGTAAATTTCTCCACCAGCAGGAACAACCACAGAGACCTCAGCCGGCTCTATTCGCGGGAAGCCTCCAACAACACCAAAAGCTCCAGCGTGAACATCACGCAGCGTTTTCCCGATTCGCCCTTGAGCCTTTCGGCCACTATGAGTATCAACCAGGTGTCGCGCGACTCTACCGTTGCCGCCACCCTGCCTAACCTCTCCATCAATATGAGCCGCATTTACCCGCTCAAAAGAAAGAACGCGGTGGGCAACGAACGCTGGTACGAAAAAATATCGATGAGTTATTCCGGCGAGTTCCGCAACTCCATCACCACCAAAGAAAACCTGATACTGAAAGCAAGCCTGATAGACGACTGGACAAACGGCATGCGCCATAACATTCCTTTGAGCGCTACCTTTACCCTGTTCGATTTTATTCAGATATCGCCATCGTTTAACTATACCGAACGCTGGTACACCGGAGCGCATAAGCAGGCTTGGGATCCCGTCGCCAAGAGGCATGTTGCGGTGGATACCATACATGGGTTGAAGCGTATATATGATTACAGCACCTCGCTCAGCGCACAAACAAAATTCTACGGGATGTATATTCCCTGGAAGGTTTTCGGAGACAAGATACAGGCAATAAGGCATGTATTTACGCCCAGCGTAAGCCTGAGTTACCGCCCGGATTTCGGCGACCCCAAATACAATTTTTACGAAACATACACCTACAGGAACGAGTATGGCGAAGATGTGGAATACACCTATTCACCCTACTCATCCATGATATTCGGAACCGCTCCCACCGGGAAAAGCGGAAGCCTCGGCTTCGACTTCAAGAACAACCTCGAAATGAAAGTCCGTTCCGACAAAGATTCTACGGGAGTACAGAAGATCTCCCTGATCGATGACCTGGGGATCAACTTCAGTTACAACATGATGGCCGACTCTATGAAGTGGAGTAACATCAATTCAAACATCCGCCTGAAGTTCTCGAAAACATATACCCTCAGCCTCAACGCCACCTGGGATCCTTACCTCTATCAACTGGATCATAACGGAACCCCCCGCAGGGTAGATAAACTCAGGATTTTTAACGGTAAAGGATTCGGGAAACTGATGAATACCGGCACATCCTTCTCCTACTCCTTCAACCAAGATACTTTCAAAAAATGGCTCAGCCGCGGCGAAGGCGGCAAAGAAGACGAAAAGACCCAGGATCCCGACGCTCAGTTGCCCGACGACGGCACAATGGGCGAGAATCCGTATGAAGAAGCCGCCAAAAAGGGAAGCGCCTTTGAGAATAACAACGAGTCAACAGGCGAATTTGACAGTGACGGTTACCTGAAAAATACGGTGAACTGGAACCTCTCGTTCAACTATTCGGTGCGTTACGGGTACGGGAACTTCAACAAAGAACGGTTGGAGTATGAGGGGAAACTTACCCACAATTTCGGGCTGAACGGCTCCATACAGCCCTCCAAGAACTGGAACTTCACTTTTAATACCGATTACAATTTCGATCAGAAGAAATTTACCAATATCAACTGTACGCTCACCCGTAACCTGCATTGCTGGAGCATGTCGGCCAGTTTTATTCCTATCGGCCCCTATAAATCCTATAACTTTACCATACGCGCCAACTCTTCGCTGTTGCAGGACTTGAAATGGGACGAACGCAACTCGCCGTACGACAGGGGAACAAGCTGGTACTAACCCCACAGTTTCTTCATCCAATCCATTATTTTCGATTCGGAGGGATTGGGCTGAGGTTCCCAGAAACGACTATTCTTCAATTCTTTGGGCAGATATTCCTGTTTCACGAAGTTATTTTCATAATCGTGCGCATACTTATACTCCTTCCCGTAATCAAGTTCTTTCATCAACGAAGTAGGGGCATTGCGCAGATGTAACGGTACGGGCAGGTTACCGGTCTCTTCCACCTTCGCGAGGGCGCTGTCAATGGCTAAGTACGCCGAATTGCTTTTGGGAGAGGTAGCCAGATAAACGGCAGTTTCCGCCAATACGATGCGCCCTTCCGGCCAACCGATCTTCTGTAACGCGTCAAAACAGGCATTGGCCAGCAACAATGCATTAGGATTCGCCAGGCCGACGTCTTCGGCAGCCGAAATAACCAGCCTGCGGGCGATGAACTTAGGGTCTTCCCCACCCGCCACCATCCTGGCCAACCAATAAACCGCCGCATCGGGATCGCTACCTCTTATGGATTTGATGAAGGCGGAAATAATGTCGTAATGCATCTCGCCTCCCTTGTCGTAAGCGGCAGGATTTTCCTGTAGCCGCTCGGTCACCATCTTGTCGGTGAGCGTGATCTCCCCGTCGCTGCCGGAAGCAACCGCCAAATCCAGGATATTGAGCAGCTTGCGGGCGTCTCCGCCCGAAAACCGGAACAGCGCGTCCGTTTCTTTTACCTCTATTTTCTTTTCTTTCAAGATAAGGTCTTCCGTGAGCGCGCGGTGCAGCAGTTGCTCCAGTTCCCGCTTCTCTAACGGTTTCAGCACATATACCTGGCAACGCGAAAGTAAAGGGCGGATCACCTCAAAAGAAGGGTTTTCGGTGGTAGCGCCAATCAGTGTAACAATGCCCGTCTCCACCGCGTTCAGAAGGGAGTCCTGCTGCGACTTACTGAACCGGTGGATTTCATCGATAAAGAGAATGGGGGCTGAGGACTCGAAAAAGCGGTTACTTTTTGCTTTTTCAATCACCTCCCGCACATCCTTCACGCCCGAATTTATTGCGCTGAGCTTGTAGAAAGGAGCGTTCAGCGTGTTGGCGATGATGTTTGCAAGGGTGGTCTTACCCACGCCCGGAGGCCCCCAAAGGATGATGGAAGGTATTCGCCCCGAATCGATCATCCGGCGCAATACCGCTCCCTTACCGATCAGGTGCGATTGTCCGATCAGTTCATCAAGATGTTGCGGCCGAAGCCGTTCGGCAAGAGGTGCACTCATAAAGTTTCTGTTTTAGATGTTTTACAAAGTTAGTATTTCTTACAGGAAATGCTAACTTTACATCTTAAAATCAATCAGTCATCCAATGCAACTTAGTCCATTACCGCCTCACAATATATACTTCATATATGTTGTACCGTTACGATTTTCGCTATGCGCCGGCCAAGATTCCGGTGAATATAGCCATGAGGCTGAGTTCCGGAAAGCTTGTATTTGTTGGGCGAAAGGAAAATGTTTCTAAGAACAGGCCTGTTATTTTCGCCCCTAACCACCGCAACGCCTTGATTGATGCGCTGACGCCGGTTTACGCCGGCCATCACAGGAAACAGGTTGTTTTTCTGGCCCGCGCCCACATCTTCAAACAGCGGTTTGCGGCGTGGTTGTTGAGGGGAATGCGTATTATGCCGGTCTTCCGTATCCGCGACGGCAAAGACAATCTGAACAAGAATAACGAGATATTCGATCATGCGGCCCGTATCCTCAAGAAAAACAACCCTCTCGCACTCTTCCCCGAAGCGAGGCACAACCCTAAACAGTCGCTGCTGCCCATCCAAAAGGCTGTTCCCCGCATTGTGCTGCCTACCGAGTCGTCGCTCGGTTTTCAACTCCGAAGCCGGATCGTTCCGGATTCCATCTACTACAGGAATATCTCCGGTTTTTTATCGGATGCATATATTACTTTCGGCGCGCCTATTGAGGTTTCCGGCTACAAGGATATGTATAATGAGAACCCCGGCCTGGCGATCAATCATTTGAGGCAGGAACCGGAAAACCGGCTCAAATCGATGACGGTAAATATGTTGTCTAATAGATTGAAATATTATCCCAAAATGTCCATTGGCATTAATTCATTTCAGATATACCGTTTTGAACAGAATTAATTCTTTGTTCTCGATTGATTAACAGTCTATTAAAAGTCTTATTTTTTAATGGCGGCCATTAGAACGAACACTCATTATCAGCTCGTTATATCCTAATGGACTTTTGGGGATTATATTTACGCATTGGGTTAAAATTGGTGATAAACTTTCTTTTGGCTGTGTAGCTATATCTAAAATGTTGAATTTATAGTGTGGATAAACAATGTGTTCGTTAAATAGTGATGGCATATAATAATCCACATGATTATCTTTGTCCCTTTTTATGAATCCGTCAAAATATATGATTGATTTATTTGCAATGGATTTAACCTTGTTGTATGTGTTATCTGTTAATAAACTATCATTATTAATGAGATATGATACCTCAAAAGTAATTTTCCGATGTTGTTCCGGTTCATACTTTATTTCAAAGCTATTTCCTTTGATTTCCCATACTCATTAACTTTAATATGATCAATTTTGCTTTTCCAATTTATAAATAACTTGGCTGTATCGAGATAATTTTCCAATTGATTTCCAAATTCTTGCTTGAACTCTTTTCTTTGAATATCATTTACTTGATTGTAAAACAACTTATTGTATTTAGCCAAGAAATCGGCAAATGATTGCTATTGCGGATTATCGGTAGATTTATTTTCGCCGGAACATCCTGCCAACACCACGGCGACCGCCAACAATAGTAAGATTGTTTTTCTATCCTATTGAAATTAATGGTTATCAAAGCAAAGCCGCGGCTTTACGCACATGGTTCAATTTCTCAATAAAAGTTCCGTTGCGTTTAGTAACAATCATGTTATAACGCGCCTGCATTTTAAGCAATGGTTCGGCGGGCAAATCCAACACGGCTTCTATGAGCAATGCAAATTCGGTATTCAACGGTCTTTTTGCGTTCAATACTTCGTTGAGTTGCGTATAGGGTACGTCCATTTGTGCGGCAAGTTTCCGTTGTGAAATGCCTCGGTACTCAATTTCGTCTTTCAACACTTCGCCCGGATGCGTTGGATAAGCCGGTTCGAGATTGTTTGCAATCATATTGGGGGCAACGCCCGGAATGGTAATCATATCTGATTTATTTATAATGGTTTGACGTGGAAAAGATAAGTATTATCTTTTATATTCACAAAAAAGTGAATGGTTCTTGAAATGTGAATAATGAAATGGAGGGATGGCGAAAGAATTATCTCTCCGTAGGAGATGATAATATTGGATAATGTGAAACCTCTAACGAGGTTTTGAGATGGTGGTTTACACTTCCGCCATCCCTCCATCCTGTCCCTAACGGGGCTGTACTTTATTAACCGTATGCTTTAGCATACGGGCGGCAGCGATACCGCACTCGCCCAAGTCCGTCAGGGACGACACTTAAGCCGTAAACGGCTATTTCTTATTCCTGACTCCGGTTAATTATTCAGTTTCTGCACAATCGACTCAACGGCCATATTCAACCCGTCGGCATTTTTGCCGCCCGCGGTAGCGAAGTGGGGTTGTCCGCCGCCGCCGCCCTGGATGTGTTTGGCCGCTTCGCGCACCAGATTACCGGCGTGTAATCCCTCGGCCACCAGGTCGTCGGTCAGCATAACCGTGAGATTAGGTTTTCCGTCTGCAGCGGCGCCGGCTACAAATATCATCTTTTCAGGAAACTGCCCTTTCAGTTGATAGGCAATATCTTTCATCACTTCGGACGGCGCCTCCGGCAGTATCGCTTTAAAGAGGGTTATGCCGTGTATATCCTGTTTCCTGTCGATAATGCGCTGTTTCAACCTTTCGGCCTTCTCTTTTATATATTCCCGTACCTCTCTCGACATCTCCTCGTTGTCGGTAATCAACCGCCGGATTCCCTGCATTACATCCGGCAGATTATTGAACAGGCTCTTTATTTCGAGCAATACGTCCTCTGTAGCGTAAAGGTAATCTTCGCACACCTTTGCCGTCACCGCCTCAATGCGGCGTACGCCGGCCGAAATGGCGCTCTCGCCGATGATGCGGAACGTGCCTATGCGCCCGGTAGAGGAGATATGTGTGCCGCCGCACAACTCAATAGAGGACCCGAAGCGGACGGTGCGCACATCGTCGCCGTATTTTTCGCCGAACAGCGCCATCGCTCCCCGGGCCTTTGCCTCTTCGATGGGGACATGACGGTGTTCTTCGATAGAAAAATCGCTCCGTATCTTTGCCGTCACCCGCCGCTCCACTTCGCGGATTTCTCCGGGCGTCATCTTCCCGAAATGGGAGAAGTCGAACCGCAGCATTGCGGGAGATACATACGATCCCTTTTGTTCTACATGCAGCCCCAGCACCTCGCGGAGCGCTTCGTGCATCAGGTGGGTGGCGGTATGGTTACATTCTGAGGCTGTCCGCTTTCCGGTATCGATCCGGGCGGTAAAGGTTCCTTCCATATCCGCCGGTAGTTTCTGCGTAAAATGCACCGCAAGATTATTCTCTCGTTTAGTATCGAAAATATCTATCTTTTCGCCTTCTCCGGAAATCAGCCAGCCGGTATCGCCCACCTGTCCTCCCATTTCGGCATAAAAGGGCGAGCGGGAAAGAACGAGCTGGAAAAACTCCCTGTTCTTTTGTTTTACTGCGCGATAACGGAGTATTTGGGTTTCGGTTTCGGTTTCGTCATATCCCGTAAACTCCGGTTCGCCGTCGCATACTTTCGTCCAATCGCCGGTTTCTACGGCGGCGGCATTGCGGGCGCGTTCTTTCTGCTTTTGCATCTCGGAATTAAAACCGTCCACATCCGCCGTCATGCCGTGTTCGCGCAGAATCAGTTCGGTTAAGTCTAACGGGAAGCCGAAAGTGTCGTAGAGCTGGAAGGCCACTTCGCCGCTCAGTACCCCGCCTTTTTGTTCGGGCAGGTTTTTCTCTAACAGCCGGATGCCGGTTTCCAACGTCCGCAGGAACGATTCTTCTTCCTCTTTCATCACCTTTTCCACGAGCGTACGTTGCGCTTCCAGTTCGGGATAAGCCTCCCCCATCACTTCAATGAGCGTGGGTATCAGCCTGTACATAAACGATTCATGCATCCCCAGGAAAGTGTAGCCGTAACGCACCGCACGCCGCAGGATACGGCGGATCACATAACCCGCTTTGGCGTTGGACGGGAGCTGTCCGTCGGTAATGGAGAAAGCGATGGTGCGCAGGTGATCGGCAACGACGCGCATCGCCACATCTTTTGCGGTATCTTCCCCGTATAGCGCATTGCTTATCTCCCCTATTTTACGGATTACGGGCTGAAACAGGTCGGTATCGTAATTCGACAGTTTCCCCTGTACGGCCATACAGAGCCGTTCAAAACCCATCCCGGTATCGATCACCTTTGCCGGAAGCGGCTCCAGCGAGCCGTCCGCCTTGCGGTTATACTGCATGAACACTAAGTTCCATATCTCAATCACCTGCGGATGGCTTTGGTTCACAAGCAAAAGCCCGTCGGTTTTGGCGCGTTCGTCTTCGGGACGAATATCTATATGGATTTCGGAGCAAGGGCCGCACGGGCCCGTATCTCCCATCTCCCAGAAATTGTCGTGCTTATTTCCGTTGATGATCCGTTCTTTGGGGAGGTATTCTTCCCAATAAGCAGCCGCCTCGTCGTCCCGTTCGAGATTTTCTTCGGCAGTCCCTTCAAACACGGTAACGTATAACCGTTCTTTATCCAATCCGAGCGTTTCCGTCAGATATTCCCACGCCCAGGCAATGGCCTCTTTCTTGAAGTAGTCGCCGAACGACCAGTTGCCCAGCATCTCGAACATGGTGTGGTGGTAAGTATCATGTCCCACCTCCTCAAGGTCGTTATGCTTACCGCTCACGCGCAGGCATTTCTGCGAATCGGCTACGCGGGGATATTTCACCGGCGCATTTCCCAGAATGACGTCTTTGAACTGGTTCATCCCCGCGTTGGTAAACATCAGCGTAGGATCGTCCTTTATCACCATGGGGGCCGAAGGCACAATGTGGTGTTCTTTCGACTGAAAAAAATCTTTAAACGACTGTCTAATCTCTTTGGAAGTGATCATATAAGTTTTCTGTTATGCATTACGTTGTGCAGGATTACGGAAGATCGTCCGGGCGATCCGCCGGGCTTTTCAACAACCGCCGGTTATCGTCCTGTTTAATCCTGCAATTACAAATAAGATGCAAAATTACATGAAAAACTCCGTATCCCCAAGTGCGTGAGTAAAAACGTAAGGGTCAAACTTTAACCTCCGGCTGGGACATTCCCCGGACGGAGGTTTTCTCTTACATCGTATGTAGTGCATCAATACACAGTATGTAGTGGGTTACTACGCAGTATGTAGCGCATCACTACGCAGTATGTAGTGCATCGCTACTACCGTATGTAGTTTACACCTTCTCGAAGAAAAAATAAATTGTGCGATGTGCCCCCGGTTAAAGATTCAGCGTATGGTTACATCTTTAAACATATAGGCGTTACTGCTAACCCTTAGCGGCTTGCCGCTACCGGCGTTTACATTTCGGAGAATAACCTCCTTTGTTTTAACGTATGGATACTTTTCTACATAGGCATCGTCCTTCATTTCTCTGTTGAAGTCAGAAAAAATAGTAGCTCCTTCATACTTTTCAGGATGTCCGGCATCCTCTATCCGAAAGTTCTCAATAGTGATTCGTTCAGGCATATAGCACGTGTAACCGAAATCGTGCTGCCCGGAATAGGATCCTCCTATCAGGCTTACGTTACCGCTTTTCACGCCGGTAGGGATAAAAACACAGTCGCGTATAATAAACTCACCCTGCCAGGTACTGCCGTAATCAGAACGCAGGTTGATGAAGTTCCTGCCGGTCACGGTGGAGTTCTCAACAATAAAAACCCCGCTGCCGATAGCATTGATTCCCTGGTGTCCCAGGGTGGAATTACGAATAACGGCATTGGCAACTCCCATATGGGCGTCGAACCGGGAAAAGACGCAATTGTCGTATACGAGGTTTTTACAGTAGTTAGAACCCATGATACCCCAGTAGGCGGGGTCGTGGACGTCGTTAGTCTGCCGGCAATTCTCAAAGGTGACATTCATTGCCCTGTTCACGGAAATGTCATAGCTTCCCATGGAGACGGTAACCCCTGCCGCTCCAATGGTTTGGTACATTTTTCGCCCGGTGAGAAGGGTATTCCGGACGGTCACGTTAGAGCAGTTACCGATATTAATAAACCCGCCGTAGGGTGCGCCCGTGTCTCCTTCACCGGTGACATGATGCTCCAACCCGTCTATGACCACATTCGACCGTCGTATCGCTAAACCGCGGCTGTAATATGTATATTTCGACTCCTCCCTGTTGGCGATGGTAGTGAAACGCCCCCCGGTAATGGTCAATACCGTTTCATCGGCAGGGAGAAAGCTAATCTCTGTGATCTGCTCAAAATCCCAGATAATGGGCGTATTTTTATCTACTTCTCCCTCTTTATTTACTGCAAAGATGTCCGTTTGATGGGATCCGCTATTTTGATTGGGGCCATACCGGATGTAACGCCTGACGTTGGAATCGGTAACGGTCACCAGGCCGGCCCCCGGCAATGAAACGCCAATTTTCTCCTGATTCTTTTTTAAGGAGGTAACTCCCTCAAGTGCGATTGGCTGCCGGGCCGAGTTGATAGAGAAAACAGGGGCATTCCGGTTTTCTACGTCGGCGTCGTCAATAACAAATGCCGCATTCCCAAAATCGGTATCGGTACGTATATCCACAGTGTGGTCTTCTCTTCCGATGTAGTAGGTAGCCCCTTCGTCGGCCTTTACCGTCAGGCCATGCTCGTTGGCGAATGTATGTGCGGCAGCGATGGCCTTCACATCATCGGTTTTTCCGTCGCCTCTCGCGCCAAAGTCACTATAACACACCCATCCTCTGGCGATAAAGTCGCCGGCTTCCTTTGTTTGCGCTAATACCGTTGCCGTACTCAATACGGCAATTACCGGGAGAAAAACGAGAGCAATATTTTTCATATCATTAAAACTATTTATTTTCACTAAAGCCATATATTTGCTCGCAACGCCATAATACAAGCAAACTTGCCTTTTGCCCGTCCGGCTTAACGCAAATAGCCCAAAGGCTATTAACGGGAGGCAACTCGCATTTAATCGTGTTCTTGAAATACTATTTCTCCAGGTCTCTTTTCCTTTTCAATGCTTCCAGGAAATAATAATCGGCATAATTCAACGGAACATCCACCTCCGAATTATGGGGCAAACTTCCAACGGAATGCATCAGGATAAAATTTCCGTTTTCGCCTAAAGAAGCCCTAAAGTCCGGGCCGGAAAGCGTATTTATGATCTTATCGGCCCATTCTTTATAGTTCCTTTTACTTGAATAAGCAGACAATTCATATAGCGCGGAAGCAAGAACGGCTCCTGCCGAAGCATCGCGGAAGGTATCGGGTATATCCGGCGCATCAAAGTCCCAGTAAGGAACTCCATCTTCAGGATAATTCGGGTGACCGGCAATAAACTCAAGTGCGTTCTCAGCCTGTGTCAGATATTTCCGGTCGTTTGTTTTCCTGTAACACAGCACGTATCCGTAAACGCCCCACGACTGCCCCCTGGCCCAGGCGCTTTCATCAGCATATCCCTGATGCGTATTTCTATGTCTTACGGAGCCGTCTTCTTTACTGTAATCAATGACATGCCATGTGCTGTAATCGGGCCTGTAATGGTTTTTAATGGTATTATCGGCATGAGTTACCGCAATATGATAAAAGGTGGAATCTCCCGAAAATTCAGTCGCATCGAAGAGCAGTTCCAGATTCATCATATTATCGATGATCACAGGGTATTCCCAATCTTTCGACGGATTGGCATTCCACGACTGAATCAACCCCACTGCGGGATTATAACGCGTGGATAATGATTTTGCCGCCTGCACAATTACGCCTTTGTAATCTTCATTACCGGTCAGCCTGTACCCATTACCATAACTGCACCCTATCATAAAACCCACATCATGGTTGCCGGTATAATATTGAATCGTGTCCAGCATTTCGGTATATCGTACGGCCGGATTTTTCCAGGTTTCATTTCCGGTCAGCTCATATATATACCATAAGCTACCGGGGAAAAAGCCGGACGTCCATTCCTGTGGGGGAATAAATTTCATTTTCCCATCGCTAAATAATTTCGGGTTCAGCAATTTTTCCGGATTTTCTATGCTCTCTAATAACAATCCATACTGACCTGCGGCGAAGGCGACATTTTCTTCGATAATATCTACCTTATCCGCCTCTTTATGCCGGCAGGATTCTACACAAAAAACAGCAATAACCAAACAAAACAGGAGTGTTAACTTTCTCATTTGTACCAATTTTAATTTTATATAACTAATGGATATTATAATTTCCCAAAAACTCAGATATTATTCGCCTGACAGTCTAATTTTTATCCTCTCTTTTTTATCCCGTATCATCCACGCGGGTATTCTTAACTCCAGTCTTTTCAGCCCTTTCATTTGCCGGTCGAGCTTCAACGGGGCGGGATGAAGAGATACCATCGAAAACAATAATCCGGGATGCGATAAATTTTCCACTTTAATCTTTTTCCCTTCCTGCAACAAATTTACGCCATAATCCGTAAATTCAATGTCAGCCTGTGTAATTAATTGCCATGTAATTAATTTCGTAGACTCCAATAATTCGATATTGTCTTCAATAATTAAAGAGTTATCGGCGTCTTTAGTGAACTTTCTTTCCGCTTTTGCCAACTGGTCTTTAAAGGCAGGCGTCATATCTATTGTCGCTTCCGGATTACTTCCTCCCTTAAATTCTTTGATTGTGGCCAATCCATCCGCCACATGCAGCCGATCATCTACGGTTAATGTGCTATGCCCATAATTATTTTTGGTCAGTAAAGTCCATCGCTCGCAATCCTGACAACTTTCCCAAAGATTGAAACCGGTCTTTTCCAGTTCATGATAATCCTGGTTTCCGGGATCAATAACCCAACGGACTCCATTTAACTCGAAAATAAAAGAGCCGCCATCCATATTTCCATGATTTACGGTTCCCCGGCCCCCTTTTCCTCCGAAATAATATTGGTGCGGATCGCTTTCCCCTCCTGTAAATATCACAATAGGATTCGGGCCGTCTCCTTTCCATGCGGTAGGAATTTCCGCATCCGATCTTTCCTTATACTGGGAGATCCAGACCAGGGCAGCGCCATCTAACCGGTCTAATCTACTCATCCGGTCAACAGGCATTAGGAATCTTTCCTTTTCAAAAAAAGTTTTATTCCCTGTTTTTGTAGCGAACCACGCGAGAATGGCGTCTCCATTCACGCCTCTTCTGTCTCCGCAGTCGGCAAAATTATAATACCAACCCGATGGCGCGTTGCACAGTACCCTAAACTGGGCGCTTTCTTTAAATCCGGGATAATCGCCATGTCCGAAGTCTTTACCGAAAGCGCTTTCCAGCATCGCGACCGTTACCGCTGAAAAACTTGTTCCATAATCCCAATAAGTAGATCCTTCGGGATATACGCCATCCGGCATGTAAGATGCGAGAGAATGGGGTAATCCCTCAAGTGCCCTGTGGATGGTTTTTGCAGCGAGCGCCGGATCCTTTTCCGCAACGGCAATGGAAGCGGCGATCATTCCTCCGTTACACACCTGGTTCCAGTTATTATTGCCGTATGCCCACCAGGGGGCTTTTCCATCCTCCGGCCAACTGGGTTTGAGACCCTTATCAATCAGAGATTGTATCGCCAACTCTTCGGTTGCCTTAGGCAGATCGCCCATTGTCCAATCAAGCGCCAGCGCAACAGCCAGCGACATCTCCGCAACATCGAGGAAATGAGAAGGGTTCCAATCGGTAAAATTACATACTGCCGTTATTTCATCGTTAATTCGTTGAAGGGTTTTCGGGTCTTTTTCTATCCGGTATACCATCCCCAACATATTCACCCTGTACAGCATTTCACGTGAAACACTCAGAATCCTTCTTCCGGTTTGAATTCTTTCAAGAAACGGCGTATCATGGATCTGACCCGCATTTAATTTTATTGCAGCATACATATTCCCAACTACCGGGTCGGATTTAATTTTGGTCTTCAGCTCTTTCTCTATGGACGAATTTAAGACCAATCTCGGATGCGATTTTCTTAAATTCTTCTTCAAATATTTTACCGTTACAGGATTTTCCAGTTTCGGAATACCCTCCTGGTTTACATTCTGTGCATTGACGATGATTCCGTTTCCCTGGCAAATAAGCCGGAAAGAAAACAATATCAGCAGTAGTTTCATGGAAAATTTCGCCTTCATACGATTATTTTATTGGTTTATGATCATTCCTGTTATTTCCTTCAAAGGCAAGCATCCGGCCTGTTGATCCTTTCATTATTCTTGATTGAAAACGCATATAATTATTCAGTACCCTTTTGCGTTTTGCGAAAAAGAAAATTCCTGTAATCCCGGAACAGGTTTTTCGTGAAATCGATTGTTTTCATCCTCCACTTCTCCGAAGATTTCAAAATTTTTTGCCCGTCTTTGTCAAGGCTCACTTCGTCGGCAATTATCTCTTCGGCAGTATACCGTTCATCATCATCGTAATCATACCTGATCCTGATAATTGCCATATCAACAGCGCCGGGGGTGCAGGTCGCGTGAACGTAATAATTAATATCCGCCTGATCCAGTAGCAGAAGGGCCGACCTGAAAACGAGCTTTTCGCGGCAACCGCCCACCACAGAACCTTTCTCGTCATCGAAAATCAACATCCTGCTTGAACGCTCTTCTTCCTGGTTCTCCCTCCCGTTGATCCATTCACGGGTAAGATTCATCAGCGAATCCCGGCTTATGTCCGGAACGCTGAAAGATTCCCGGAAAACCACTTTTCCATCCTCTACCGGAACAGCCCCTTTCAGGTATACGGGCAAATCATCATTTTGCGCCGGCAGATTACTTACCATGCAAACCAGAGGCACGGCGATCATTAACAGTAAATTGGTAATACTTCTTTTCATCTTCTTACATATAAATAAAAGTTGTGTTCTCATTATTTTTCCGTTTTTAATTCAATGTCGTTATAGCCCAAATATTATGTCAATAAGTATTGATAGGCAGGAATAACGGAAATAAACCCCGAATCGGTACGGATGGCGTCGGAAGACGCGGCAGTAACGATTATCCCATTTTCAGTTTTGAAGAAATCCATTGCGGCAAGCAATCCGCTCACTTCCCGTTCTTCATTTTCGAGGGTCAATTCCCAACAAACCTGTACAATCTGTATCGTTTGGTCTTTTTGGCGGACAACGAAATCACATTCCTTGCCTTTTTCATTGAAATAATAGACTTCTTTGGTTTTCCTGCGCCAATGCCAGAATACGACGCTTTCAAGCAAATGCCCTAAATTCCGGCTGAATGATGTACTACCTATTTGTACCAACCCAGGGTCAATCACATACATTTTCTTGGGGCTTAACATCTGCGCCTTCTGAGACCAGTCAAATTTTGGAACCAAAGAAACAAGATACGAATTCTCAAAATAAGAAAAATAACTCAATACGGTTGAACCGGATTTAACGCCAATGTCCGACGTCAGTTTTGACGGAACCACAAGCGTGCCGTTGTTGGCAAGCATATACGAGCAAAGTTTCTTTATTGAACCGGGATCTTTCACTCCATAGCGTACTATGATGTCGCGATTAAGTATATCTTCAATCAGAAATTCCAGTATTTCAGGTAGTTTTTGTTTCAGATAGCCGGGAAATCCGCCTTCATTCAGATAAGCCGATAGCGTTTCCGCACCGGCTTCAGCATGGTGAAAATCTAAATATTCAGCAAAGGAAAAGGGAAAAAGTTCTTTGGTTATATGCCTGCCGGTCAGTTTTGTACCGAGTTCGACACTCAACAAGGCGGCATTTGACCCCGTTATGATAACCTGAAAGTTTTGGTCTAATTTCTGGCGGATGTATAGCTCCCATCCATCAACAATTTGAATTTCATCAAAATAAAGTACTTTCAGGCCTGATTCATTAATCACCTTATCCAATAAAACAAAGTCTTTGACGTCAAAACCATAAAGCCTTATATCCTCAAAATTCAAATAGAATATATCCTGAAATTGCCTGCGCACAAATTGCCGTAACAGCGTACTCTTACCACAACGCCTGACCCCTGACAGGATTAAGGCGTGTGTGGGAATATTCGGCAAATCCGGAAGCAAGGTTCTTTCCGTCACATTTTCGGCTTCTGTGAAAGCATCCTGTTTTTGTTCCTTTGCTATTTCTGCCAATGACGACTGTTGCATTTTTATGCTCATCTCTTTTTTACCGCAAATATAGATTGTTTTTTGTATAGCGCAAAGTATTTCATTTGAAATGATGTATATATTCCATTTGAAATGGCGTATTGTTGTTGTATTTGTTTTGTATGAAATAAGATTTGCCCAAGTTGGCGTTAAAAACGTCAAACCTGGGCAAATAAAATAAACTAATTCTTAACGACGCAAGCCGTATCAGAACTTAACGCCTAACCAGGAACTCGACCGCAAATCTTTACATTGCGACAGAAGTTCAACCGTACCTGTTTCTGCGTCTGTATAATCGGAAAGCCCTACGCCAAAACGAATCCCATTGTTGTTGAAATTAGCAAGGGACGACTTAGGTATTGTGATCGAAAGCGTATATCCAAGTCCGTCTTTTGTGGAAGTAACATCAATACCGCCGGAAGAAACCGGGCGCCATTGCCCCTCTTTTCCATCCCACCGTGCGACGTCGCCCTCGGCAGAGACCCAGAATTTGAAAATGCCCGATTAAATAAATACTGTAAGTTTTAAAAATCGGGGCAAATATGCTTTTTACGGTTATCGTTAAGCGACAAAGGTAGAAATTTTTATTGAAATAGAAAATATTCACTTCATCCCCCACCACACAAAAAAATTTGTCTTTCCCCCTGAATAGTCGTACTTTTGAACGCTTAATGCGATTGAAACGGTTTAATCCCTATATATGTCGATCATCACCATTACAAACTGCCCGGTTTGCGGCAGCGACGATTTGAAGAAAGTTTTTGACGCCGTTGATCATTTCTCAAGCGGAGAGGTATTCCCCGTCTGTGATTGTTCTCATTGCGGATTCCGCTTCACAAACAATTTTCCTTCGGAAGATACCATAGGAAAATACTACGACTCACCGGACTATATCTCCCATTCCGACTCCCGCAAAGGATTGAGAAACAAGCTGTACCACTACTTCCGAAAGCGGATGCTAAAAAAGAAAGTCGACCTGGTAGCAGCTCATGCAACCGGTAATCCCATCCGGTTGTTGGATATTGGCTGCGGTACGGGTTATTTCCTGCAAGCGGCACAGGAACGGGGGTGGATTGTATCGGGCGTAGAAAAAGACGAGAAGGCCCGGGAAAGAGCAACCGTCCGTTCCGGCCTGAAGATCAACGATGAGAACAGTTTCCGGGAAATAAAGAACGCGTCGTTCGATGCGGTAACCCTCTGGCACGTATTGGAACACCTTGAAAAATTGAACGAGACCATCAGCAAAATAAGGAAGATCATCACACCGGAAGGGATTGTCGTGCTTGCGCTCCCCAACTGCCGTTCTTACGACGCAAGATTCTACAAAGAGCAGTGGGCGGCTTACGACATTCCGCGACATCTTTGGCATTTCGCCCCCGACGCCGTAGAAAAACTACTCGCCACGCACCACCTGAAAATTGTAAAGAAAATACGTATGCCTTTAGATGCTTTTTACATCTCCCTGCTGAGCGAGAAATATAGAAGCAGCAACCTGTTAACTCAATACGGCAGGGCATTCGTAGTGGGCGCAACAGGTTTCTTACGCTCTTTGTTCGACCCCGGACAAGCAAGTTCTATCATTTATATTGCAAAAAAGAACGAATAAAAAATAAATTATCATGGGAAAAAGAAAAAAACCGATCCGGTTCGACGATAAGCGTCTCTTCTACTCCATCCAGGAAGTGGCCGATCATTTCGCGGTCAACGTATCGCTGTTGCGTTTCTGGGAAAAGGAGTTCGATAATATCAACCCCAAAAAAACGGCCGGAGGTACGCGCCAGTACACACGGGAAGACATACAGCAGGTGGAAATCGTGTATCACTTGGTGAAAGAGAAAGGGATGACGCTGGATGGCGCCCGGCAGACGCTGAAATCTAAAAAAGATGAGGAGGAAAAGCGGGTGGAAATGATTTCCAGACTCACTGAGATCAAAAAAGAACTGCTGTCGCTTGAAACCGAATTCAATCGTCTCCATGAACAACAAAAATACAGTAGAAAATGATGTAATTATGTAATAATTTCCCAAAACCCAAATCCCAAATCGAAAATAATCAACGATATGAAAATACATTTTTTCCTGCCGGGCCTTTTCTTCTGCGCTTTCATATATGCGCAAATAACAACGCCCGAACAAGAGACGGGTTCTGTAAAGATTAGCGCCGTCCGAAATGATACTAAACCCAACGTTACGAATGGGGATATTATGCCCGTACCGATTGTAGGAGCGGAACGTACCGGAATCTATTTCCCGTTGCTGAAAGGAAAACGGGTCGCCGTGATGACCAACCAAACGGGGATGGCCGGTGATGAACACTTAGTGGATATGCTGGTGCGGCGGCGGTTCGATGTGGTGGGTATTTTTTCTCCCGAACACGGTTTTCGGGGGACTGCCGACGCGGGGGAGCACGTGGCCGGTTCGGTTGATGAAAAGACAGGTATTCCCATCTGGTCGCTCTACGGTAGCGGAAGCGGCAAACCGTCGGACAACCAGATGAAAGAGTTTGATGTGCTGCTGTTCGACCTGCAGGACGTGGGACTCCGCTTCTATACCTATTACGCCAGTATGACCCGCCTGATGGACGCCTGCGCGGAACACAACAAGAGAATGATCGTTCTCGACCGCCCCAATCCGAACGGGTTTTATGTGGACGGCCCGATCCTTGATATGAAACACAAATCGGGCGTAGGATGGCTGCCTGTCCCGGTAGTACACGGCATGACGCTCGGCGAACTGGCGTTGATGATCAACGGGGAGAAGTGGCTTCCCGAAGGCAGGGTGTGCGATATAACAGTCGTTCCCTGCGAAAACTACACCCATCAGACCCGCTATAAACTGCCTATCGCCCCGTCGCCCAACCTTCCCAATATCCACTCTATTTACCTCTACCCTTCCACCTGCCTTTTTGAAGGAACGGCGATGAGCCTGGGACGGGGAACCTCATTCCCTTTCGAAGCGTATGGGCATCCGCAGTATAAAGGGTCTGACTTTTCATTCACGCCCCGCAGCGTACCCGGCGCCAAGAACCCGCCTTTGCTCGACAAAAAATGTTATGGCGTGGATCTGCAGGAGGTTGCCGATGAATTGATATGGGAAAACGGGTTCGACCTCTCTTATGTGATCGATGCTTACCA
>JAISZV010000276.1 GCA_031284475.1 Proteiniphilum sp.
GTATTTGGTAATGACAAAGGGATTTAGTACGTCGCCATAGATCCGGAGGTTTTGCAAAAGGTGATTCAACTTTGAAATCCTGGGCAGCGTATATCCGAGTGTAATATTTTTACAGCGGATAAAATCGGCGTTTTCCAGCCAGAAATCAGAGGCGCCTTCGTATGGGTTCATAATACTGGCCGGATATTTCCCGTTGGGGTTGTCGTGCGTCCACCGGTCTTTTACTTCCGAAACCATGTTTACTCCGTTTTTCAAAAACCAGGATCGTCTTAAATACCAGTCGTAAGACGGGTTTGCCAGTTTCCGGCCGAAATATCCGTAGAAGAAAATGTTCAAGTCAAAGCCTTTCCATGCAAATGTATTGCCCAGTCCGGCATAGAATTTGGATGTTCTGGTTCCCAGATAGGTAATGTCGGCGTCATTCAATTTTCCGTCAGGCCCTTCCTTGAGATTGCCGTTTTCGTCCCGTCCGTTGACGTCCTTATATTTGATCATCCCCGGTTTGGCATTCGGCATGTGCGGCAATTTGCAGGTTCCGTCGGGATTCATGTCCGAGGGTTGAACCAGTCCGTCCGAAAGATACAGGTAATACGCATTCAGCATGTCCTGCTCGTTTTCATAAATGGCTTTTACCCATTGCGGATTGCGTTCCAGCCAGCGGTCTCGGTAGAGCGAGAAAACCACATCGGTCGACCATCTGAACGCCCCGGTCAGGTTCCGTGTATTGAGACCCAGTTCAAATCCCTTGCTTCCTTTGGCGCCAATATTGGACATGACCTGGTTGATGGGATTGTACTGCATCAATATCCTGTTGTCCAGCAAATCCGAAACGCGCCGTGTAAAAAGTTCTATGGAACCGGTAATACGGTTTTGCAGGAATCCGAAATCCAGCCCGAGGTTCCATTCCGTGGTCGTTTCCCATTTCAGGTTGGGGTTGGCCAACTGGCTCTGTGCAACGCCGATAGACTGCTGATCGCCGAAATTGTACTGATATCCCGTCGAATAGAGTGCCAACGCATTGGTGCCGATATTCGAATTTCCGGTTTGTCCATAACTGACTCTTACTTTCAAATCGGAAAATACTTTCTGTTCATTCATAAAACTTTCGTTGGACACGCGCCATGCTGCCGAAACAGAAGGGAAATAACCCCATTTATGATTTTCGGCAAACTTGGAAGATGCATCGCCCCGGATGGTGGCCGCAATCAGATAACGGTCGTCATAGTTGTAATTGACCCGCGAGAACACGGAGCCCAGCACTTCCTCATTGCCGTATGAACCTACCGAAGGTTTTGTGTTTTCTCCCGAACCTAGCGAGTTCCATTTAAAGGCGTCTGTGATGAACCGGCTATTTCCTGCATTGAAACCGTTATATGCAAAATGCTGATACGAATATCCACCCATTACCAAAAAGGAATGTTTCGATGCAATCGTTTTTGAATAGGAAGCGGTGATGTCAAACAGCTTGCTTGAATTGTTCTTGAACGATTTGGATGCTTCTCCTCCTGCCGTCGCGCCATATAAAGTGGTGCGGGGCACATACGTATTCCGTTCGCCCTTATCCTGCTGAATACCGGCATTCATCCGGATATTCAGATCGGTCAACGGAGTTACGACAAGATAGAAGTTACCCAGTAACTGGCTGAGGAGGCTTTCGTCGGATATTTCGAGCAAGGAAACGGAATTGGCCAGATAAGGCTGGTCGGGATCCAGCTTATATTTTCCGTTTTCGTCATAAATCGGCAGTGAGGGATTTGCATTCAGGGAAGCCCTAATCACGCCGGCATTTTCATTTTGATCACTTCCCAGAGGTACATTGTCGCTGTTTACCTGAGTGATGCTCAGGTTTATTCCTGCCTTTATGTATCTGCTGATCTGCTGATCGAAATTCATTCTTCCCGAATATCGTGAAAGGCCGTTGTTTTTCACGACACCGTCCTGATCGAAATAATTGCCTGCAATATAATAGGATGTTTTATCCGTTCCGCCGGTCAGGGACAGATTGTGTTGCGTAATGAAACCGTCGCGTTCCACGGCGCCGAGCCAGTCAGTCGTCGGGGCGCCGGCTATCTGGGAGTCCGAATATCTGGGAACAAACGGCGTTACCGAGCCGGGATTTGTACTCCCATAAGGAGCTATCCTGTTGTCCGAAAGCCAGTCCTCATAGAGTACCCGGTTCGTTTCTTCCATAAATTCGGGTCCGTCAAGCATGTCGAACCACCTTGCCTTCTTTTGTACGGACACGGAACCGGAATACTGTATGGTCGGTTTTTCGCCAGCCCTGCCGCGTTTGGTGGTAATCAAAACCACGCCGTTGGCCGCCCTGGCGCCGTAGATGGCTGTTGCGGCGGCGTCCTTCAAGATTTCGATGGATTCGACATCGGCGGGATTCAGCGTATTCAGCGGCGACTTGTTGCCCGAATTGTATCTGTTCCCGCTACCCGGTTCCATATTATCCACCGTGAGGGGAAACCCGTCAATAACATACAGCGGGCCGCTGTTTCCGGCACCTCCGGCGGCATTTCCCCGGATCTGCAGCCAGACGTTACCTCCCGGCTGGGCACTTTGTAGAGAGACTTGCAGGCCGGGCGCTTTTCCCGTTAACATCTGGCCTAACGACAGGTTGGCCGTTATCGACAAATCCTTGGCCTTCACTTGAGTGATGGCGCCGGTCAAATCGCTTTTCTTCTGTGTGCCGTAACCCACTACGACTACTTCCTCCAGCGCCTGGGTATCTTCCAAAAGCGTTATCAGCAGGGATTTACCCCCCCCCCCACGGATAACATGCTTATTTCCTGGGGGATATAACCAACAAAAGATACCTGCAAAACGGCGTTGCCATCC
>JAISZV010000082.1 GCA_031284475.1 Proteiniphilum sp.
TGAGATTTCCGGCAGGAAAGATGATAACCGGGAAACCATTGAATCGAGGTTAAAAGTGTACCACACACAGACCGAACCCCTCAAAGAGTTTTATCGTGCGCGCGGTACATTAAAAAATATTGAAGGGGTCGGTTCTGTTGATGATATTTTCAGTTCCATCGAAAAAGAGATTGACCGGTTAGTAAAATAAAAATGGCAGAAACAAATTTTGTAGATTACGTAAAGATTTTTTGCAGGTCAGGGAAAGGAGGGCGCGGCTCTGCTCACCTGAGAAGGGAAAAATATATCCCGAAAGGCGGTCCCGACGGGGGAGACGGAGGGGATGGCGGAAACATTATCCTCCGCGGTAACCGTAACTACTGGACATTGCTTCATCTGCGTTATCAACGGCATATCCTTGCCGGGCACGGTGAAGGCGGTTCAAAGGCCCAGCGTTCCGGGAAAAAGGGCGAGAACAAGGTAATTGATGTGCCTTGCGGTACCGTCGCCTATGACGCACATACCGGAGAGTATTTGTGCGATATTACGGACGACGGGCAGGAGGTAATTTTGCTGAAAGGGGGGCGTGGAGGACAGGGAAATGTCCATTTCAAATCGCCCACGAATCAAACTCCCCGTTACGCCCAACCGGGCGAACCATACCAGGAGCGGTGGGTAATACTTGAGCTAAAGCTGCTGGCGGATGTGGGATTGGTCGGTTTTCCGAATGTGGGAAAATCTACCTTGCTTTCGGTTGTGTCGGCCGCAAAACCTAAGATCGCCAATTACCCCTTTACCACACTCCAACCCAATTTGGGTATTGTGGGGTATCGCGACGGAAAATCGTTCGTGATGGCCGATATTCCGGGTATTATCGAGGGCGCCAGCGAAGGGAGAGGGCTCGGACTGCGATTCCTCCGCCATATAGAGCGTAACTCTTTGTTGCTTTTTATCATTCCTGCCGATGCGGATGATATAAAGAAAGAATACCAAATATTGTTGAACGAACTGACCCGGTACAATCCCGAACTATTAGACAAAACCCACCTGCTGGCCATATCGAAAGCAGATATGCTCGACGAGGAACTGATGCAGGAGATGGCATTCGGCCTGCCCGATATTCCCTACCTCTTCATTTCTTCCATCACAGGGTACGGAATTCCGGCGTTGAAAGATTTGCTCTGGCGTGAACTCAATTCTGATGATTATCTCCCAATATCGGCGTCACGCGATAACTTGGTACACAGGCCCCTCGATATTTCCAGGTTCGAATTTGAAGCGGAAGAGGAATTTTCCGATGATGATACCGATACAGGAGAAGAAGAGTATCCGGAGGAGGATGACAACTATCTGGAAGAAGATTTTTAACGTTTAGCGATGAAGCCACACTCCCTGTACAGCAATCTGCTTCTGTTCGACCTGTTCGACAGGGAAAAGAGTATTGTCCATTTCACTACCACCCGCACGGGCGGGGTGAGCGACGGCGCTTTCTCTTCCTTCAATATGGGGAATTTTTCGGACGACAATCCATTAAGTATTAGCGAAAACAGGGAAATTCTTGCCCGTATGTTCTATATGGATGCAAGCCGGTTCATCATCCCCCACCAAACGCACAGCGCCAGGGTGTTGACAATCGACAAAAACTTCCTTAGCCTTGACCACGCCGTTGCCATTGAGACCTTGTACGGGGTCGATGCGACTATTACTGTAGAGAAAGACATTTTTCTGTGCGTTACCACTGCCGATTGTGTGCCGGTCATTCTTTACGACAGGCGTAACGAGGTAATTGCGGCTATTCATGCGGGATGGAGAGGAACAGCGGAGCGAATTACAGAGAAGACGGTCATGGAAATGGAGCGGCAATTCGGTTCCTCTCCCGGTGATATACTTGCCGGCATAGGCCCATCTATAGATGCGTCGAATTACGAAGTAGGGAACGAGGTCGCAAACCGGTTTCGTGAGCAGGGGTTCGACCTGTCCGACGCAACTCTTTTCCCAAGAAAAAATCCTGCTTCCAAGTTCCATATAGACCTGAAAGAGATCAACAGGAGGGAGTTGGTCAGGCTTGGAGTGCCTGGGAATAGTATTGAAAAGAGTGCACTGTGTACATTCGAGAGGGAAAATCTTTTCTTTTCCGCCCGCAGGCAAACGGTGCATTCGGGGAGAATGCTTACGGGAATCATGATGAAGAGATAAAGGAAAGAAGCTGTATCAAAAGCATTTTTAACCGCAAAGTGCGCAAAGAGTACGTCAAGAGTGCGAAATTACAATTTCTGATTATCAATACTTTGCGTTCTTTGCGAAAAACCTTGCGCTCTTTGCGGCAAAGGAATTATTGACTTTTGAAACAGCCTCTCCCGTTCGGTTGGCTATTGCGGTATTTACCGGATGATTAATAACGCGCGCTTACCACGTCCCAATCTATGATCTTCCATATTTCTTTCAGGTGGTCGGCACGGCGGTTCTGGTAATCGAGATAGTATGAATGTTCCCATACATCAAACCCTAAAACCGGAATCAGGCCGCTTGTGAGCGGATTACCCGCATTGCTTTCTTTCAAAATAGAAAGTTTGCCGCTTTCATCCTTTGCCAGCCAAACCCATCCCGAACCGAATACGGAAACTCCGGCGGCAGTAAATTCTTCTTTGAATTTTTCGAACGAACCGAATTGTTCGTTGATAGCGTCAGCCAGTTTTCCTTTTGGTTCTCCGCCCCCATCTTTTTTGAAAGAGGTGAAGTAGATATTATGATTGAGAATCTGTCCCGCATTGTTGAAGATAGCGCCGTCGCTCTCTTTCACAACTGTTTCGAGATCTGTATTTTCAAATTTTGTTCCCGCTGCCAGTTTATTCAGATTATCTACATAGGCCTGATGGTGCTTGCCGTAGTGAAGTTCTACTGTCTGTTTACTGATAACCGGTTCTAAAGCGTCGGTTGCATAAGGTAATGCTACTTTTTCAAATTTCATATTTTCACTGTTTTTTAAATTGTTGTTTTCACTGTTTTTCGCGTTGGAACTGTTGCAACTGATGCAACTGATTGCCGACAACGCGAATAATCCCGTCAATAAGCAATAATGAATTGTTCTCATGTTCTTTTCATTTCTGTGAAATCTTATTGTCTGCTTATAACGAAAACAGTTTGGGAAATGTTCGATCTTATTTATATCTATTCTTATTAATTTAGATAAAATAGGATACAAACAAAATAGCCCAACCGTTAACAGTCAGGCTATTAGTTATATTTAGAGCATTACTCCTTTATTGTTTCTCCGCTGCTACCCTTTTTATTTCTCCGCCGGGAGACGGAGGGAATTTTTTCATCGGTGTCGATAAATATATGGTCTCCGGAACCGTGAGGTTTAGGTGGAAATTGTATGCCAACGGAAGAGCCCTTCTCGTTCTCTAAGATTTCCTGGGAGCGTGATATCCAGAGGCGTTTACCGAATATTTTTTCCAGGTCGTCGGAATAGATGATCTCCCTTTCCAACAGGATGCCTGCAAGCCGGTTATGCCCCTCCGCTTTGTCGGTAAGTATCTGCTTCGCCCTTTCATATTGTTGGTTGATCATCGCCTTCACTTCGTTATCGATCAGCTTGGCCGTTTCGTCGCTATATGGCTTTGAGAAAGTGTATTCCTGCCCCGACGAATCGTAATAACTCAGGTTGGGCAGTTTTTCGCTCATCCCCATATAGGTGATCATGGCGTAGGCCTGTTTGGTTACGCGCTCCAAGTCGTTCATAGCGCCGGAAGAGATTGATCCTATAAATAATTCTTCGGCCGCTCTTCCGCCCAAAAGGGCGCACATCTCGTCAAGCATTTGCTCTTTTGTGGTGATCTGCCGTTCTTCCGGTAGGTACCAGGCTGCGCCTAACGCTTTGCCGCGAGGTACGATAGTAACCTTTACCAACGGGTTGGCATGTTCCAGGAACCAACTTAGCGTTGCGTGCCCCGCTTCATGGATGGCAATGGCTTTCTTTTCGTTCTCGGTAATGATCTTATTCTTCTTCTCTAATCCGCCTACAATACGGTCTACCGCATTCATGAAATCTTCTTTCTGAACGAATTTCTTTTTCTTCCGGGCGGCGATCAGGGCCGCTTCATTGCAGACGTTCGCTATATCGGCGCCTGAAAATCCGGGCGCTTGCCGTGCCAGGAACTCGACGTCCACAGATTCGTCTATTTTGATGGGGCGAAGGTGTACCTTGAATATCTCTTTCCGGTCGTTCAGGTCGGGAAGCTCCACATAAATCTGCCTGTCAAAACGGCCAGCCCGCAGCAAGGCTTTGTCCAGCACATCTGCCCGGTTTGTCGCCGCAAGGATAATCACCCCGCTGTTCGATCCGAAACCATCCATTTCGGTGAGGAGTTGGTTAAGCGTGTTTTCCCGCTCGTCGTTTGAACTGAAACTGTTGTTTTTTCCACGTGCCCGTCCTACGGCGTCTATCTCGTCGATAAATACGATGCAAGGCGCTTTTTCTTTTGCCTGACGGAAAAGGTCCCTTACCCGCGATGCGCCCACACCTACGAACATCTCCACAAAATCAGATCCGGAGATGGAAAAGAAAGGTACATTGGCTTCGCCCGCCACCGCTTTTGCCAGCAATGTTTTTCCCGTTCCGGGAGGGCCTACGAGCAATGCTCCTTTAGGGATTTTTCCTCCCAGGCTGGTGTAATTATTAGGATTTTTCAGAAATTCCACAATCTCTTGTACCTCTTCTTTGGCTTCGGAAAGCCCGGCCACATCTTTGAAGGTTACTTTCTGGCTGGAGTCTTTGTCGAACAGTTGCGCTTTCGATTTTCCCACGTTGAAAACGCCTCCTCCGCCTCCTCCGCCCTGCATCCTACGCATCATCCATATCCAGACTACGATGAGGAGAATGATAGGGGCAAAAGTGAGTAGTATTCCCCAAAGTTCCGATGTGGTATCGAAATCTACCTCAGTATTGTAATTTTTCTCAGCCTTTACATTATCTATAAATTCCGATACGGCGTCGGCGGAGGGCACATTGACCCTGATCAAAGGGGTTCTCTTTATCTTGCCGGCGTCGTCTCCGAAAACGTGGCTTACAGACTCCTCGCGTATGATCGCTTCGGCGATCTTTTTATTGCCGTATATCACCACGCTCTTTACGCGGTTATCTTTTACATATTGTTGAAATTCAGACCATTTTGCCTCTTTTACAGTCGTGTCCTGCCCGAAAAACCACATTCCCATGAGCAATGCCAGCACTATGGCGTAAATCCAGTGAGGGTTGAAAGGCCTTTTGGGATTGTTGTCCCCACCGATTTTCGGCCGCAGGGTAGGTTGTTTATCTTGTTTATTTTCTTTGTTCGTATTCATTTGGATGACTCTCCATTTCGTCTGTGTTATTGTAACATTTTTTTGAGAAATAAATTTTAATCTATGGATGGAATATGTTCTGAACGAGCATCTTCCCAAAGATTGTCGATATTGTAAAAACTACGGAGTTCCGGTAGGAATATATGCACAATTATATTACCGTAATCCATACCGATCCATTCGGCACGTTGCTGCCCATGTACACGGACAGGATTCTCGTAGGTGTTTCTCTTTACGGTTTCGTCGATTGAATCGGCCAATGCCGATACCTGTGTGGGGGTTTTGCCTTCGCAAATTACAAAATAATCGCAGACAGCGCCCGGCACGCTTTTTAATTGAATAGTACAGATGTTTTTTCCTTTCTTTTCCTGAATTCCTTCAATAATACTTTGTAAGAGTGAGTCTTTTTCCGTCATTCTTTATTTTAAGTGAATTGATCGTACAAAGATAGGTTCTTTTTTCAAAATAGAGTCGAAATAAATATGAAAAGTGGGAAGGCGGTAGGGAGAGCGGGAAACGCGGGCGACGGGGGGGATGGGGAGAGGAGAAAAGAGGGGTGAAGAAGTAACGTGTGGTATAAATAAAACCCCGTCTTTATGGCAGGGTTTTATTTTATACAAAACAGAACAGGAAAGGCTGCTTTTTTGGCGTATTTCCTGCTTAGTATACTTTTTAACTATAACGTCTTTAGCAGCAGGTTTCTCCAGAGCACTTTGATACCGCCACCGTCATGAATCTGCAATGCGATGCGTCCTTGTGCTTTACCGATCTTCTCGTCAATCAGGTCAATCATCTCTTCTCCGTTGAGCCAGGTTTTCACGTTATCGCCTTTCACCATGATGCGTAGGGTATTCCATTCGCCCTCTTTTAATATATCTTCTTTTTCATCGGGGATTTGCACCAGCCATCCGCGTCCGTAGGACTCATAAATGCCGCCGGTGTCATGCCCTTTGGGCGCTACTTCTACCTGCCAGCCGTTTACGATGGCGCCCGGTTCCACGAACGAGCGGATAAAGACGCCTGAATTGCCGTCGGCTTCCTGTTTGAATTCGACGGTCAGGTCGAAATCATCGTAGTATTCGCGTGTGGCAAAGTATCCGTACTGTTTGTCCGGGCCGCTTTCGCATACCAAAAGGCCATCCTGTAGATACCATTTTTCGGTTCCGTATATTTCCCATCCGTGCAGATTTGTTCCGTTGAACAGGTTCACCTCTTTGGTTTTACGGGGTAGTTCTTTGATTTTTACATTGCGGAACCAGGCTGCCGAACCGTGGTCTTGCAGGCAGATCACACCTTTACGGGCCAGTCCGTATTCGGGTGCGTTTTCCCATTTGCCGCTTTGCTTGCGATCAAACCAGTCTTCCGTCCAGGCTTCAAATTCAATTACTTTTTCACCGTTGAGCCAGTGTTCCACATGACCGTTGTCGAAGACGATCTTGGAGGTATTCCATTCTCCGGCCGGTTTGATGGCGGTCTTTGCCGGGTCGGTCGTATGCATGGCGTAGTCGGCTCCCGTTTTCTGCCATTCTTCCAGCGGTTCGGGGAATCCGAGGTCATCAATCAACTGGTATTCCGGGCCGGTCACATAGGGAACGGTAAATTTAGGGTTTTCCACCACGTGGTACAGCATGCCGCTGTTACCGCCGTCCGCTATTTTCCAGTCCCAAGCCAGTTCAAAATTCTCATACGTTTTTTCGGTAACAATATAACCGTGTTCATCGGCGCCTTCACCTTTGGCCTGTATCACGCCGTCTTCGGCAAACCAGGGAGCGGTTAGTTCATTGCCATTATAGTCGCGCCATCCGCTGAGTGTGACGCCGTCGAACAGCAATTCCCATCCGTCGGTAATCTCCTGCTGCGTCAGCGTGTTGTGCTTTGCTTCTCCGGTGCAGCCTGTTGTTAAAACAATCA
>JAISZV010000095.1 GCA_031284475.1 Proteiniphilum sp.
GTTGGACGTCGAGATATTGAAAGGAGTTGTAAGCAAGGATCATATCCACTTGCATATAAGTTACCCTCCGAAGTTAAGCGTTAGCGATATCGTGAAGCGGCTTAAAGGGCGCAGTTCACGGTTATTGTTGGATGAATTCCCGGAACTCAAACGACGCTACAGGGGGAGTCATTTCTGGGCAATTGGTTATGGTTGCTGGAGTGTAGGCAACATCACGGAAGAGATGTTGTCAATGTACCTGGATCACCATCGGGATCAACCCAATTCCAACGAAAACATTATCCTGGAATGAACGGTATTTGAAAGAACGTAACTTTAGTTGTTCACTTCTAATCGACCTTGGTCGAAACTCAACCGACTTTTAGTCGAAATCGAACCTATGGATTTTCAATCCATAGTGGTTCAGTTAATATTAAAGATTTGAGTTTGACCTCTGTTTCCTAATTTTCATTAGCACGCGAGCGTTCGTACCGATAGCGCACGAACGCTCGCAGTTGTATGCCGCAAGCGTCTGTAATTGCTATGCGCGAGCGTTTGCATTTTAACTGCTTGTAACCGGCGATTCGGCGGGTATGTACGTTGCGGCGTTGAGTGTGTCGCGCAGCGATTTTCCTGCTGTGAAACGGATGTTCAGGCTTTTAATGTTTTGTGCGCCTGCCGCCTCTTTGCTGCCGCTGACTTCGCTGTTGCACATTCTTTCTTCTTGCAACATATTGATTTTGTTCTATGAATTAACTTTTTTCAGGGTAAGACAAAAGCGGTAAATGGAAAAAAGGGTTATCTTTGTACGCTTAAAAAAAGATTGTAACTGATGATGGATATAGTATTAAGCGGTATTCGTTCTACCGGGAAATTGCATTTGGGAAACTATTACGGCGCGTTGCGCAACTTCATCCGGATGCAGGAGGAAAACAGATGTTATTTTTTTATCGCCGACGTCCACTCCCTCACCACCCATCCCGACCCGAAATTGCTGCACGAAAATGTAAAAAACGTGCTGGTAGATTATCTGGGCGCGGGAATGGATCCGGAAAAATCGGTGATTTATATTCAGAGCGACTTGCACGAGACGGCCGAATTATACCTTTATCTCAATATGCACGTGGGAATCGGCGAATTGATGCGCACAACCTCCTTTAAAGACAAAGCGCGCCAACAACTGCATATCGACCGCATGAACACGACGGAAGGCGACGTTGAAAGGGAGATATTCAATGAAAACAATAAGAACAGCGTGAACGCGGGCCTGTTGACGTACCCCGTTCTCATGGCGGCTGACATCCTGATCCACAACGCCGGCAAGGTGCCGGTGGGGAAAGACCAGGAACAGCATTTGGAGATGACCCGCCGCTTCGCCCGCCGCTTCAACAATTTCTACGGAGTGGATTATTTCAGGGAACCGGTGGCCTATAACTTCGGGGAAGAATTGGTGAAAATTCCGGGATTGGACGGCAGCGGGAAGATGGGAAAATCGGAAGGGAACGCCATCTATCTGAGCGATAGTCCTAAGGAAATAGAGAAGAAAGTGAAAAAAGCGCTTACCGACGCCGGGCCTGTGGAGCCTGACTCGGCGAAGCCCGATTATATAGAGAATCTTTTTACCCTGCTCCGCGTGGTTTCTACCGTAGAAGTGGTGCAACACTACGAAGATCAGTGGAACGCCTGTACAATTCGTTATGGCGACCTGAAAAAACAACTGGCGGAAGATATTATCAAAGTAACCACACCCATACGGGAACGGATATTAGAGATAGAAAAAGATGACGCTTACCTGCGCAAAGTAACCCTCGAAGGGGCGGAAAAAGCCAGGGAAAGCGCCCGCAAAACCATTGCCGACGTGAGGGAAATTGCAGGGTTCAGGCCATTTTAAGAACCGGAACCTCTCTTTAACGTTCAACGCCGCCATAACCGCCCGCTCGCCCGCTAATATGCCCGGATATTGATAGTTGGCTATCTTTACGCCCGGCACTATCAATGCACGATTGTTTTGTCCCTCGTTAAACGAAATAGTTCAATTGCATTAAACTATCTTTACATCCGGCACAATCAATGTACGATTGTTTCCGTTCTCGTTTAGAGAAATAGTTTCGGTTTTGTTAAACTTTTCAACCGGTTGGTTGTTCACCCAAGATAATAAAAGTCTTTATGCTGACATTTAAATCGCTTGAGTTAGGAGATAGAAATATTATTAATTCCTACTTCCGGCAACAGAATTACAGGGCCTCAGACCTTTGTTTTACCAATTTATATTGTTGGGGAAAGAAATTCGACACCCAATTTGCCGTAACCGGCGAGTGGTTGTTTGTACGCTTTAAAGACAATAACAGCCGGAACTCTTATCTCAAACCGATAGGGACGGGAAACCTGAAAGACGCTGTGGTCCTTATCAGGGGAGATCATTCGTCACTCGACGCTCCCTTTCAGATGCGGGGGCTGACCAAACAGATGATAGAGGAAATTGAAAAAGCAATGCCCGGTCAGTTTGATTACAAGTTAAACAGGTCTGTTTCCGATTATATTTATACGACCGAAAAATTGATCCATCTCAAAGGTAAAAAACTGCAAAGTAAGCGAAACCATACCAACCGCTTCAAACGCGAAAATGACTGGAAGTATCACTCCCTTACCGGAAACCGGGCATTGGTGGAAGAGTGCCGGGAGATGCTCGACAAGTGGATGGAGGTGAATAAGGAAGAAAAAGACCTGTCGCTGCTGCACGAGAATCAGGCCATTATGCTGATGCTCGATAATTTTGAGTACCTCAACCTGAAAGGGGGATTGATTTGCGTGGATAACCGGATTGCCGCCTTTTCCATTGGCGAGCCGCTTACCGAAGATACGTTCATCGTGCATGTGGAAAAAGCGTTTACCTCTATTCACGGCGCGTATGCCATCATTAACCAGCAATTCATCGAGAATGAGGCTTCCGGATTTCTCTATGTGAATAGGGAGGAAGATATGGGTATGGACAATCTTCGTCAGGCCAAATTATCCTATCATCCTGATATTCTGCTCGAAAAATACAATGCGAAACTTAAACAATAGCTTCGCTATACTACCAACCGAATAATTATTGAACGTCAAAAAATGATCCGGTTCGCCGATGAAACAACAAGACCGCAGGTGTGGGAGATGTGGAAAACCGTCTTCGGCGATCCTGACGCCTACATGGAACTCTATTTTCGTCACAAATACCGTGATGAAAACACCCTGCTCTATATGGAAGACGGAAAAGTTGCGGCCTCCCTGCAAATGTTGCCCTACCTGTTCACCTTTTGCGGAACGGAGATTCCGGCGTTTTACCTTTCCGGCGTAGCTACATTGCCCATCTACCGCAAGAGGGGATATGTGCGGCAACTATTGATGCGAAGTTTTGAAGAGGCAGCCCGTAGGGATGTGCCGTTGATACTGCTTGTGCCCCAGAAAGAATGGTTGTTGAATTTCTACGGCCGGTTTGGTTTTGCGCAGGCTTTTGACGCCGGAACGGTAGAATTACCCTCGCTGAGAGAGTTGACCGGCAAATATCCCGGCGATTTGCACGCCGCCTTCCGGGAATTTAACGCCCTGTTCAGGCAGAAAGATATGACCGTGCAGAAATCATTCAACGATTTCCGCGCCATAGTAGAGGAGGCAACGCTTTATGATTTTCCTCCCGCAAAGAACCTGACCGGGATGGCGCGCGTGATCGACGCCGGGAAATTGCTCTCTCTGTTTACCGGCCGCTACAACCGGAAATCATTTTCAATGAATGTGCGCGACGAGTTGTTGAAAAGCAACAACGCCCTATTCACGGGCGGGCAGGACGCTTCTGCCGTTGCGCCCGCGCTTACGGTAGATATAAGGGAACTGGCGCAACTGCTTCTGGGGTATCATACCTCCGAAAAGGCGGAACCGCTCAGCGCCCTCTTCCCTGAGAAAGAACCGCAGATGCATTTTATGCTGGAATAATACTGATTTACTGATTTGCGGCGCACAGTCCCAATCTTGAACTTAAAGTCACAGCCATTTCTTCTTTTTAAAGTAATAGAGAATAAAAAGTGAAGAAAGCACCATCAGCGCGAGGGCGGCGGGGTATCCCCATTTTTTATGCAGTTCCGGCATAATGTCGAAGTTCATTCCGTAGATGCTCGCGATGAGCGTGGGGGGCATGAAGATCACGGAGACGATGGTAAAGATTTTGATGATCTTGTTCTGTTCGATGTTCACATATCCGAGGAACGTGTCCTGCAAATAGTCTAAGCGGTCGAAACTGAACTTGATGTGCTCTACCAGCGAGTTGATGTCTTTGACGATGATAGTGAGCTTGGGCTGCAATTCTATTGGTATAAATTCGCTCCGTAACATGCTTGATACCACGCGTTGCTTATCAATTATATTTTCGCGGAGCAGCATTGTTTTTTCCTGCAGGTTCTTGATTTCCGACAGCAGTTCGGCGTCGGCTTCCTGTAGCGTGAGAGAGTTACTCAACTGAGTGATCTTCTGGGTCATGTTCTCAATCATGTCGGCGTCAAATTCTACGCGGGTTTCCAGGAGCGCAACCAGTACGTGCGCCCCGGTGGGATAGTTCCTGGGGTTGGCCGATATTTTTTTTACCGTTTCGTGGAATGAGATTAGTTCTTCACCGCGTACGGTTACTAAAATATTGTTCTTGAGAATGAATGATACCGGATCGGTTTCAAAGTTGGACAACAGGAAGTTGGAGTTGACTACCAGCGTGTCGTTGGTCTCGATATAACGCGACGACATCTCAATCTCAATCATCTCTTCTTCTTCCTGGATATATATTTTGAGGAAATCTTCGAGTTCGTTCTCTACCTCCTCATCAACGTCGTTGAGGTCAATCCACAGAAAGCTCCCGATAGGGTTTGATTTTAGGAAATCGAGGCTGCGGCTTAATCTCACGATACCGTCTTTATGATAAAAAAGTTTTACTTCCGCCATGGCGTCTCTTTTTTAATCGCGATTCAAATTAGTTCAAAAATGGTCTATCTCTCTCCCGGTTGAGCCTGTCCGACTAACGGTTCCAGCAGATTGGTCAGCTCTTCAAATTGCTCGATGGATAACTGCTCAGGCCGTTTCGTGAGCATAGGATCGTCGGGCAAAGGGTCCTCTCCGGATAGTAGTGACTTTACGGAGTTGCGAAGCATCTTTCGCCGCTGGTTAAAACCGGTCTTCACTACCATTTTGAATAACTTCTCATTACAGTTGAGCTGCTTTCGCTTATTGCGGGTGAGCCGTACAACTGACGATTTGACTTTGGGCGGAGGAATAAACGCCTGTTCATTCACCGTAAAAAGATACTCTACATCGTACCATGCCTGCAATAAAACAGTCAGAATACCGTAAGCCTTGCTACCGGGCGAAGCAACCATGCGTTCCGCAACCTCCTTTTGGATCATACCCGAACAACAGGGGACGGAGTCTTTGTTGTCGAGCACTTTGAAAAAAATTTGCGATGAGATATTATAGGGATAATTGCCGATAATGCAGAAAGGGCAGTTGAAGTATTGCGCGAAATCCATCCGCAGAAAATCCTGCTCCAGTATTTTGCCGTTTAGTGCGGGATAATGCTCCGTGAGGTAAGCTACCGATTCGCGGTCGATCTCCACCACGGTAAGTTCTTTCTGTTCCTTCAACAGAAATTCGGTAAGCACGCCTGTCCCTGGCCCCACCTCCAACACAGGGTATGAGGGAAACTGATTGAGGGTTGCCGCGATGCGGCAGGCGATCTCCTTGTCTTTGAGGAAATGCTGTCCCAGGTTTTTTTTTGCTCTTACCGGAAACATTGCAATATGGCGATTATTCCTTATCTTTACCGCCGCAAAGGTAACATTTTATTACGTAAAACCGGACAAATACGTTCATAAAAAAAGAGATACGGCCGCAGGCCGGCTTGCATTTCGCTGCCTTTGTTGAGAAGTAACTATTATGTTGTATAAAGATAATAATCGATAGCAGGTGAAAGTGAATTTGGATTCGGCCAAGAGTTTATTGAAGACCCTCTTTTCCTTGTCGCTCGGATTACTTATTTTTTGGGCGATGTACAGGAATACCGATATAGGGGAGTTATGGCGCATCATTAAATCGGCCAACCTGGGCGTGATTGCGGCCTCTCTTGTTTTTGGCCTGATAGGGAATGCAATCAGAGGGTTAAGATGGGAATTGTTTGTGAACTCGCTCGGATACCATCCTCCCAGAGCCAGTATCATGTATGCCACGCTTGGGAATTATGCCGTGAACTTTGTGCTTCCCCGCGCCGGGGATATATGGCGTTGCGGCGTGGTGAGCAAATATGATAAGGTTCCGTTTTCAAAAACCCTTGAGACCTTTTTGGTGGATAAGATGATAGATATTATAGCGGGACTGATTGTCATTTTTGTTAGCGTGCTGCTTTATATCGATTTCTTCTCCTCTTATATTAACGATAACCAGTCGCTTGCGAATGGTATGGCAAATCTGTTTTCGTCTGCCTGGATGTATGTGGGTTTGGCTACTGTGCTGCTGATTATCGTATTAATGTGTACGGTTTTCAGGAAAACTTCCCTCATGATGAAGATCAGGAAATTCTTCGCTACGCTGAAATATGACCTGAAGCTTATTTCGGAGATGAAGGAGAAAAAACGCATAATAATTTATACGATCATAATCTGGTTGTGTTTTTATTTGTACTTTTACATTTGCTTTTATGCGTTTGATTTCACGAAAGATCTTGGGCCTCTGGCCGGTTTAAT
>JAISZV010000123.1 GCA_031284475.1 Proteiniphilum sp.
CGTCATCAATCCCGGCCATAAACCTGCCGTTCTTATCTTCGTACCAATAACAACCGTTCATCCGGTAGAGATCGCGCATATACTCGTCTTCAATGGCTTTAATTTCGCCTTTCCGAAAAGCACGATAGAGCAGGAAAAACTCTTTCTGAAAAATATCGAGGATATAGTCGCGATCCTGCAACAAACCGGTCGCCTGGCGGAGTGAAACGGGGTTGGGGAGGCCGGGCGGAAATTCCTGCTGATTTACATTAATGCCGATCCCAATCACCGAGTTTGCGATATATTTTCCTTCTATATCGTTCTCGATCAATATTCCTGCCATTTTTTGCTCTTTCCGGTAAATATCATTCGGCCATTTGATGCAAACGTCATCCGTAAACCGGTCGAGCGTATTCTTAACGGCCAGCGATGCGATACGGGAAATAACGAACTGTTCATTGGCCCTCACATTCAGGGGATAGATAAGCAGGCTGAATAACAAATTTTCCCCTTTTGAAGAAAACCAGGAATTTCCCATCTGCCCCCGTCCGCCGGCCTGAAAATCGGCAATTACCATCGAGCCTTCTTCCAAGCGCTGCTCCCTGAGGAGTTGCTTTAAATAAATGTTTGTCGATTCGGTTTCCTCCAACCTGATTATCCTGCGGCCTTTACTTAACTGTTCCATAATATTGTTCTTGCTGTTTTTTAGGCAATTTCTTCATAACCTCCTCCACAGAATGATCGATCCATTTCCTGAGTTCATTGCCGGGCATATCCCCATCCAGGTAAATGGTGTTCCAGTAAGTTTTGTTCATGTGATAGGCCGCTTCCACACATGCATACTTTTCACGCAGTGCGATGGCTTTCACCGGGTCGCATTTCAGGCTGATGCTGCATCTGTCCGCATCGGTAGGGATCAAAGCGAACATCTTGCCCATCACCTTCATCACAATGGTAACCTCATCAAACGGAGTAGTCGTCTCAGCTCCCCGAACGGATTGGCAATAATCAAAAAGTTCCTCGATATTCATATTTCATCCCCGTATCCTGAAATTAAGATTGTTCCGCTGTGCCTTATCGCGAAGGATTATGCTTCACAGAAAGGGTAAAAACGCGTCTTCAATATGTTTCAGTTCAAATTGCCGCTCATTCAATATTATGGTAACAATATCGAACCGGGCCGGTTTATCTATGCAATTTTTTTTAATATAATAACCGGCTGCAAGAACCATGCGCCGCATACGATGCTCCCCAACAAAATTACTGGGGTCGCCCCACTCCGCCGATGTGCGGGTTTTTACCTCCACAAATACGATAAACTCTTCATATTCCGACACAATATCGATCTCATAACCGGAAAAAAACCAGTTTCGCTCCACAATACGGTGCCCTTTCTTTTTGAGATAAGATACCGCCGTTTCTTCGCCTTTTTTCCCCAACTCATTGTGTCCTGCCATCCCTTTTTTTGACAATACAGCTTATAAACTTCGTAAAAATACAAATTTACACCGTAAACTCTTCTTTTTGGCGAAAATATTTTGTTTTTTTGCAGCAGAAATTTCAATAGTTATTTGATGAGAACAAAACAATACAAACCACAAGGCAAGATAAAACCACGCACGAAAAAGGCCGTATTCACGCTCAGCGATGAAGAATACAGTTTGATCCATCTCTATCTGAAAAAGTATAAGATTTCCAACCGCTCCCGGTGGTTTCGTGAAACCGTTCTCAATCATGTGCTGAGAAATATGGAACAGGATTATCCTACGCTATTCGAAGAGAATGAAATGAGGCGATAACTTGTTTAACCAAAAAGTAATAAGATGCTGAACGATCAATATTTTATGCAGCAGGCCTTGCGGGAAGCGCACAAAGCATTAGAAAACAGAGAGGTTCCCATAGGCGCGGTAGTGGTTGTGAATAATCGCATCATTACCCGCGCGCACAACTTAACAGAGACATTGAACGATGTAACGGCCCACGCCGAAATGCAGGCTATCACAGCCGCAGCCAATGTATTGGGAGGAAAATACCTCGTCAATTGCACCCTTTACGTTACCGTGGAACCCTGCCCCATGTGCGCCGGCGCACTGCGATGGGCGCAAATATCGCGCGTGGTGTACGGCGCTTCCGATGAGAAACGGGGATATACGCAAATTTCGCCTTTTCTCCTCCATCCCAAGACAACGGTTACTTCCGGTATCTTAGCCGATGACTGCGCCGACCTGTTGAAACTTTTTTTCTCCCGTTGCAGGAAGTAAAATACAATGTCTTCGCTTTTGCCGGGGCATAACCGAATTGCTGCTTGAAAACTCACTAAAACCGGCCTGCTTCATCATCCGGCCGCCCGACGTTTTTACAGTTTCGGCAACTTCCAGGGAGCTCTGTAATTGGCTCTGATCAACCTATTGGCTTCGTCATTCCCGATAAACTTCCCGGTCTCATTATCCCAGTTCAGGGCCATTCCCACGCGACAGGAGATATTGGCTATATGGCTCAGCTTGGCTATTTCGGCGCCAATGGCGATATCGGCATTGGGGAGTTCACGCGAACGCATACAGTCGAGCATATTACCTGCGTGCAGGTAGAGTCCTTTGCCCGCGCCGGTTCTTTTTTTCACCGCTTCCATCCGTAGCGTATTGGGCTTTCTCTCATCGTCGCAAGGATAACAATAGGGGTATGTCCGGCTATTGATGGCTTGTTCCGGAACCACTTCCCAACCGGCACGGGTAAGTATCAAGGTGCCGTTCTCGCCGAAAAAGGCGACTCCTTCCCGAAGCCCGAACAATCCGGCGCCTATTCCGCAGGCATGATCCCATATTATATTGAAATCGGGATATTTATAGGTTACCATCAGGGAGTCGGGCGTCTCCATCGCATCATCCGGATAACCATATTTTCCTCCTGCTCCATACACATAGGATGGCAATCCTACGTTCATCCCTTTCAGGGCGTAATCAAGCAGATGCACGCCCCAGTCGGCCATCAACCCGCCGGCATAATCCCAGAAGAAGCGGAAATTGTAGTGAAACCGGTTCTGGTTAAATTCACGTTTGGGAGCCGGCCCCAGCCACATATCATAATCCACGCCCGCCGGCGGCGCCGAATCGGGCGTTACCGGCAGCGTCCATTTACTGGTTTGATAGGCCCATACTTTTACGGTTCGCACGCGCCCCAACTGCCCACTTTGTACGTATGCCGCGGCTTCGTCCCAGTGGGGGTCGCTCCGCTGCCACTGCCCCACCTGTACGATACGGTTATATTTCCGGGCAGCTTTCACCATTAGGTCGCACTCCTCAATGGTATTGGACAGCGGCTTTTCCACATACACATCCTTACCCGCTTCACAGGCGGCAATTAACGGGAGGCAGTGCCAATGGTCAGGGGTTCCGACGATTACCATATCCACATCTTTGTTGTCGATCACCCTGCGCCAGTCTTTTACCAATTGCGGCGGTTTTTTTCCGGCCAGTTTCTCCAGGTCGGCGGCACGTTGATAGAGCCACTCGTCGTCCACATCGCACAGGGAGATACACTCCACGCCGGGATATTGAAGAAAAGCGCTCAGGTTACTCCATCCCTGATTGCGGCAACCAATCAGGGCTACCTTGACTTTATTGCCGGGGGCGGACTGTCCGAAAACGGAAGAATAGGATCTTCCCATCAACGGGGCCAAGCCCAAACCGGTTGCCGAAACGGCGGATTTCTTTAAAAAATTTCGTCTGTCCATGATAAAGTATTATTTAGAATTTATTTTTAAATAGAAAGAAATAACACCAAAGTAAAGGCAAAGATAATAAAGTTTGCACAAAACGGTATATTAATCTTTTTTTTAATTAAGGGTTGATTTTTTAAATGAATAACTATATTTGCAAACTGTTCACCGATTACTTCACCTATAATTTGGTTTTATGCAACATCTCAATGAATTCTTCCTGACTATACATCAATATATTGCAGGAAATAACTGGTTTATTTTTTTACTTCTGGGAACAGGCGTTTTTTTTACGCTCTACCTGAAGTTTCCGCAGATCAGGTACTTTTCACACGCGATTCGTATTGTAAAAGGGAAATACGACAAAAAGACCGATAAGGGCGATACATCCCATTTTCAGGCGCTGGCTACCGCCCTTTCGGGAACAGTGGGTACCGGAAATATTGCCGGCGTAGCATTGGCCGTGCATCTGGGAGGACCTGCCGCATTGTTCTGGATGCTGATGACGGCATTTTTGGGGATGTGTACCAAGTTCGCAGAGGTAACCCTTTCGCATAAATACCGTGAGTTTGATGAGAAAGGGATGGTTGCCGGCGGCCCTATGTATTATATGAAAAAGCGGTTGAACATTAATCTGAAAAACGGGAAACAGATCAAAACCGGATATTGGATAGGCGGCTTTTTTGCGATAGCCGCCATCTTATCCTCTTTCGGAACAGGCAGCCTGCCGCAGGTCAATAGTATCTCCAATGCCATGTTCGCTACTTTCGGCATACAACATGTGGCAACCGGCGCCGTGTTGTCGGTTTTACTGGCCTTGATCATTATCGGAGGGATTAAGCGGATTGCACAGGTAACGGAAAAACTTGTGCCATTCATGGCTATCATCTATTTTGTGGGAGCCATAGCGGTTATCTTCTCTAATCACCAGAACATTATCCCTTCGTTCACGGCCGTATTCAGCGATATTTTCACCGGCACAGCGGCTGTAGGCGGATTTCTGGGAGCCGGATTTACTTTTGCTTTCAATAACGGAGTGAACAGGGGCTTGTTTTCCAATGAAGCCGGACAGGGTTCCGCGCCTATCGCCCATGCTGCGGCCAAAGCGCATGAACCGGTTTCGGAAGGGATGGTCGCCATCCTGGAACCTTTCATCGACACTATTATTATCTGTTTTCTCACAGGAATGGCGCTCCTATCGTCGGGCGTATGGAATGAGAAACTGCCCAACCAGTTTCAGCAGACCGACGTCGAGATACTGGCGGATTATTACCATGAACACAACGAGGAAGACCCGGCATATCTCAAAAACCATCTGAGCGGCAAAACCAAAGTGGCGCTCTTTTCAGGCATACTGCACGTGGAAGAAGGCAAGATACGGAATAAGATTTCCATCATCCATGCACGCTCATTGGCCGAAAATATTGAAATACGAAGGGGCGGGAAATTATTCTCCGGAGAAATTCCGGTCGCTAACGGGAAAATAACCGACCGCTTGGGCAATTTAACTTTTACCGGCCGTTCCCTTATTCACAGCGCGCCCCTCTCCACAGCCGCTTTTTCAAAGAGTATACTGGGCAACGCCGGGCAATATATTGTAACTATCGGATTACTCCTGTTTGCCTTCTCTACCGCTATCGCCTGGTCGTATTACGGCGACAGAAGCGTCACTTATTTAGTAGGAGCGAAATATGTAGTGGTTTACAGGGTCGTCTATATCCTGGGATTTTTTCTTGCTTCCTTTACCGATACTACTATTATCTGGAACTTATCGCTGATCACAATAGCTTTTATGACGGTTCCCAACCTGATAGGACTGCTTTTCCTGCATAAAGAAGTGAAATCGACCATCCAAGACTATTGGGTTGGTTTCAAAAAGGAATATCCCCGGGAAAAAATATAACCGGCTACGCTGTTGTCCGCGCTTCGGATAAGCGCAAACAAGTTTGGCTTATCTCTCAGCTTTCGCTATATTTGCACCCTCTAACGAAAGGGAGTGTTGATCCGCGTGAAAACGTTACTTGGCAGCATGGAGATACAACCCGTAAACCCGAAATTCAAATATGTCTAAACAATTTAAACGTACGCTTATTACATCGGCGCTACCGTATGCAAACGGCCCGGTACACATCGGGCACTTAGCCGGAGTGTATGTTCCCGCCGATATTTACGCCCGTTACCTGCGCCTGAAAGGGGAAGAAGTACTTTTTATAGGCGGTTCCGACGAACATGGGATTCCCATCACCATTAAAGCCCGCAACGAAGGGGTCGCTCCCCAGGACATCGTTGACCGCTACCATACGCTAATCAAAAAATCGTTTGAAGAATTCGGCGTCACATTCGATATTTATTCGCGCACCACGTCGGAGATACACAGGGAAACGGCGTCCGGTTTTTTTCGTACCCTTTACGACAAAGGCGAGTTCACGGAACAGGAGAGCGAGCAATATTACGATGAAGAAGCGGAGCAATTCCTCGCCGACCGGTACATTACCGGAACCTGCCCCCACTGCGGAAATGAAAAAGCGTATGGCGACCAGTGCGAACAGTGCGGCACTTCGCTCAGCCCTTCCGAACTTATTGATCCGAAATCAACGCTTAGCGGCAGTAAGCCCGTGATGAGAAAAACCAAACACTGGTACCTGCCTTTGGATAAACACGAAGCATGGTTGCGCCAATGGATTCTTGAGGATCACAAAGAATGGAAAACAAACGTGTACGGCCAGTGTAAATCGTGGCTCGACCTGGGGCTGCAACCGCGCGCCGTGAGCCGCGACCTCGACTGGGGCATACCGGTGCCGGTAGAAGGCGCCGAGGGCAAAGTGCTTTACGTATGGTTCGACGCTCCCATCGGATATATCTCCAACACCAAAGAATTGTTGCCCGGCGACTGGGAAAAATGGTGGAAAGATGAAGAGACCAAATTAGTGCATTTCATCGGAAAAGACAATATTGTGTTCCACTGCATTGTGTTTCCCGCCATGCTGAAAGCGGAGGGTTCCTTTATCCTGCCTGAAAACGTACCGGCCAATGAGTTCCTGAACCTCGAAAATGACAAAATATCCACATCCCGAAATTGGGCGGTATGGCTGCACGAGTACCTGGAAGAGTTCCCCGGCAAACAGGACGTTCTTCGTTATGTGCTCATCGCCAATGCCCCGGAGACCAAAGACAACGATTTTACCTGGAAAGATTTCCAGGCACGCAACAACAACGAACTGGTAGCCGTGTTGGGTAACTTTGTAAACCGCGCATTGGTGCTCACGCAAAAGTATTTCGATAACAAAACGCCTGCGCTCGGTGAACTGACCGAATATGACCGCGACACAATCTCCGAGGCGGAGAAAGTGAAAACAGCGGTTGAGTACAATCTCGAAAACTACCATTTCCGCGAAGCGCAAAAAGAGGCGATGAACCTCGCACGCATCGGAAATAAATATCTGGCGGATTCGGAACCCTGGAAAACGGCCAAAACCGACATGGAGCGGACGGCTACCATCCTCAACATCGCATTGCAGATCACGGCCAACCTCGCCATTGTCATTGAACCGTTCCTGCCTTTCTCATCGGCAAAGATCAGGGCTTTTATCAATGCCGACCGTCTGGGATGGAACAATTTGGGGAGCTTCAACCTGCTTCCGGCAGGACATGCGTTGGGTAACTCCGAGTTGCTGTTCGAGAAAATTGAAGATGATGTAATTGAAAAGCAAGTACAGAAACTGCTCGACACGAAAAAAGCCAACGAAGCAGGCGAACGCAAGGCGAAACCGGTAAAAGAGGCGATACAGTTCGATACGTTCGAGAAGCTGGATATTAGGGTGGGAACAGTGCTGGAATGTGAAAAAGTACCCAAGACCGATAAGCTGCTCCGCTTTCTTCTCGACGACGGCCTGAAGAAACGGACTATCCTCTCCGGTATTGCCGCTTACTATCCGGATCCCCAAGAATTGACCGGCAAACAGGTATGCTTTATAGCCAATCTCGAACCGAGAAAAATGCGGGGCTTGCTCTCCGAGGGAATGATCCTCTCGGCCGAGAATACCGACGGTAATCTCGTCTTAGTCGCTCCCGTGAAAGAGGTGCAATCGGGTAGCCAGGTAGTGTGATTTTGATTATTTT
>JAISZV010000145.1 GCA_031284475.1 Proteiniphilum sp.
GTTGCGGAATATGAGCAGGCTATCCAGGCGGGAGGAAGTGTTATTCTTTTCTTTTTCGGTTTCGGAGTATTCCGTACCAATCCTTTACGGGATCGGACTCCCGATAAGTCGCCTCAGGAGACGCGTTACCTCAAAGATTTTGTTTCGTCGTTTCTGCTCACCTTTTCCAATGCCGCTATAATCTTGGTATTCGTGGGGCTTTATGCCCGCTTCTCGTTCAATCCTATGGCCGACGGAAGCTCTTTTTTTGCCGCCGGGTTAATTGCGTTTATCGCGGCTGCCTTTGCATGGTGGTTTTTCCTTACTACCTTCGTATCGCGGTTGCGCAAGCGTTTTAACCGGAAGAGGCTGGTTTTGCTCAACAAAAGCGTAGGAATTATACTGATGTTACTGGGGGTAGGAGGTATCTTGCTATCCTTGTTTCCCTAACTCAATTACTTCAAGGTCTCTTATATTGGCGTTGTCCAATACAAAACGGAGGAGAGTGCGCACTTGGTGAAACCCGTACTTTCCGGCAGCTCCGGGATTCATGTAGAGACATTCCGTTTTCTTGTCATACATCACTTTCAGGATGTGGGAGTGCCCGGCAATGAACAGTTTCGGGGGATTGGCGCGTAATTGCGGAATGACGGCGGGATTGTAACGGCCCGGATAACCGCCTATATGCGTGATCATCACATCTACCCCCTCAACCGTGAAACGCAATGTGTGCGGATAGGCGCGGCGAACGTCGGCGTCGTCTATGTTGCCGTAAACCGCCCGGAAGGGTTTCAACGCTTCAAACCGTTGGGCAAGGGCAAGGGAACCCACGTCGCCGGCATGCCATATTTCGTCGCACGATGAGAAATGAGTCTCGAATTTCTCATCCCAAAGGCCGTGAGTATCGGAAAGCAAGCCGATTTTTTTCATCTTTTCAAATTTTATTCGGCCAAAGTTATTATTTTTATCGCAAAATTCATAGAGCAATGTCTGAAGAGAGTTATATGAGCAATTCAACATATAGGTATTTCAAGCGGGATATTAGCTGGCTGTCGTTCAATTACCGCGTACTGCTGGAAGCGAAAGACGAGCGGTTGCCGGCGTATGAGCGCATCAAGTTCCTCTCTATTTATTCTTCCAATCTGGAAGAGTTTTATAAGATACGCGTTTCGGGCTACCATAGTTCCCTGTTGGAGAACATCAGCCGCGACGAGTCGGTGGAGGAGGCGGCGGAGACCATCGCCCGGATCAATAGCGAAGTCACTGCGCAGGAAAAAGAGTATTACCGCATTTTCAACAACATGATCCTGCCGGAGTTAAAGCGCAACGCCATCGTGCTGTACCAGACCGACAAGGTGGAGCCGTTTCACCGGGAATACGTGAAAAAATATTTCAACGAAGAGGTATTTCCCTATTTACAACCGATGATCATTCAGAAGGACGACATCCACTCGTTTATTCAAGATGGGCGCATTTATCAGGTCATCAGCTTGTTGAAGAAGAAGAAGAAATCCGGCAAATCCGGTTACGCCTATGCCATCATGAAGATTCCCTACACCAAAATACCCCGGTTCATTGAGCTTCCACGGCATGAAGGCAATCATTACGTCATGTTTATCGACGATGTGATCAAAGCCAGTATGGAGAGCGTGTTTCCGGGATATGAAATTGTAGACTGCTTCAGCGTCAAGATTTCGCGCGACGCCGATTTCTCCCTTGAAGACGAAGACAGGATAGATATTGCGGAAGAGATTCTGCGCAAGGTGCGCAAGCGCAAAATAGGAGCGGTTACCCGGTTTCAATATGACAAAGATATGCCGGACTATTTTCTGGAGTACCTCTGCGAAGCCTATGAAATTGAAGAGGAAGAGTTGCTCCCTTCGGGACGCTACCTCAACTTAGCCGACCTGTCGGGCCTGCCTAACCCCGTAGGCGATTCGTTGAAACAAAAACTGCCGCAACCGCTCCGGGTACCCGAATTGGAGACTAACAACTCCATTTTGCGCGTATTGCGGAAACAGGATGTATTGCTGCATTTCCCCTACCAGTCGTTCGATTATCTGCTGCGCTTTCTTCTTCAGGCGGCTTTCGATCCTAAAGTGATCGAAATAAAGGTAACCCAATACCGTGTGGCGGAAAATTCGGCCGTTATCAACAGCCTGATCAGCGCCGCCAAGAACGGGAAAAAGGTAACTGTGTTTGTAGAACTGAAAGCGCGGTTCGACGAGATGAACAATTACCTTACCTCCGAATTGATGCAGCAGGCAGGCGTAAAAATCATTTACAGCCTGCCGGGGCTAAAGGTGCACGCCAAGTTGGCCTATGTGCGGAAGCGCAGCAACGACCCGAACGACCCCATCAAAGGATACGCTTATCTGGGAACGGGCAACTTCAACGAGAAAACGGCCCGCATCTATTCCGACAATGGGTTGCTTACATCTAATAAAGAGTTTATCAAAGATATAGACGAAGTGTTCCGCGTGTTGGAGGGAAAACCTTATATGCACAACTTTAAGCACCTGCTGGTAACGCAATTCAACATGCTTCCGGAGATTCACCGGATGATTGAGCGGGAGATAGAACAGGTGAAAAACGGCGGCATAGGATATATCATCCTGAAGATGAACAGCCTGGAAGACAAAGGGATGATCGACGCGCTTTATCGCGCCTCCGAAGCGGGGGTGAAGATCGACCTGATCATACGCGGCATCTGCTGTTTGGTGCCCAATCAGCCTTTCAGCAAAAATATTACCGTAACGCGCATCGTAGACGCTTATCTGGAACATGCCAGGGTGTGGTATTTCTTTAACGGAGGGGCGGAAAATGTTTTCTTTACTTCGGCCGACTGGATGCAGCGCAACCTCCACCGCCGCATTGAGGTGGCTTTCCCTATCTATACCGGGTCGCTGAAGCGGCAGATCATCAATATACTAAAGATACAACTTGCCGATAACCGGAGCGCGGTATGGATCGACGAGAACCTGCAGAACGTTTTTAAATGCGATACAACTCCGCCGGACGCGCCCCCTGTACGCGCCCAGCAAGCAATTTATGACTACCTGAAAGAATCGACCGGGCAGCATTAATGATCACGGCCGGTCAGGTTTTCCTTATCGTATAACGCCATCCCTTTAATAGTCGGAAAATATTTTTGACGGGGATGATTAGGATTTTCGGGGTAAAGCGCCCTCACAAGGCCGTTCAGACTTCTATACTTCGATCTCTTTCCGTGCGCTTCATCTTGCGGTCTGGGTGTTTCCACGACAACAAAGCGCCCATCTCTCAAGCTCTACAAGGGCAGCGCTCTATTAATCTTACGGTAAGGAAACGCCCCGCCGCTTACCTTCCCCGCAGGGGCAGTACTTTATTAACCGTGCGCTTTAGTATACGGTTAATAGAATATCGTCCTATTAGGACTTGTAGCCAAAAACAGGCTATGCAGACAAAGTAAGACAGGGATAAGACAAAAGGCACGTGTTCAAAGAGATAAATAGCTTTTTCGATTGTTTCCGACTTGAGATACGGGCATAAAAAGGACATGAACGGACAGAGTTTGTAACCCAAATCGT
>JAISZV010000155.1 GCA_031284475.1 Proteiniphilum sp.
CGAACGCCGAACAGTCCGGGAAACATTCCGAAGCCCTGGAACAAATGTCACACAATGCGGAAAACAATCAAACCGGAACGAAACAAATGGAGTATAAACACTAAAATGTAAAAAGAAAATGAACGTTGACAAAATTGATTTGAAGAGTTTACGCAACGAGGCGCATTATCAGTTTTTGGCCGCTGTAATAGCGTTAACAGTTAAATTTCCTTTGATTGTCGAAAAACCGGGTGATTTGTTTGGACTTTTGCAACGTCTGTTTGCGAAAGAGGATGAAGCGGTTGACTATATATGATTTTGTGCAGGCGTATATCTTCCCCGTAGGGGATTCATATCAATAGAAAAATGGGTATCCCTTTTTCCTGTTCCCCGTAGGGGATTCATAAACAGAAAAGAACGGCGAACCGGATACGAAGTCATGAACGAACGGCGAACCGTATTAAGAAATTGTGATGAAAAAACACCTTACGGGCAGGGTTTCGCGCCGGATAACCGGAAGCGAAACCCTGCTCCTGCAATCAGAGCAATTATCTTTAGGCTTCAGGTAAAAAAAAGGGAGAAGCGTCAGGTTGAGTAAGGAAACATGTCCCTTTTTGGGTGAAAAAACGCTATCTTTCCTCTGTAAAAAACTTTTTTCATCTGCGCGCGTTTGAAAACCGTAAGATTTTCATGTACTTTTCCCCTAAAAATTTTGCAAATCATTTTTATCCGTTTGTGTGTAATTGAGGATTTCATGCTAACTTTGCGCAACAAAAGCGAGAGAGTGGTTGTTATTGGAAGCCGGAGGTTTTGTCCCGGCCGGAAACAGGTCATGACGACCGGAAATCAATATAAAAATTTATGCAGGAATCAGATCAGGATCAGATATTAAATGAGTTAACGAATCAGGATTATAAATTCGGCTTCACCACCGATGTGGAGACAGAGGTCATTGAGAAAGGGCTAAATGAGGGTGTTGTCCGGTTGATTTCGGCAAAGAAGGGAGAACCCGATTGGCTGCTCGAATTTCGGTTAAAAGCCTATCGCTACTGGTTAACCATGAATATGCCGGATTGGGCGCATCTGAAAATTCCTGAGATCGATTACCGGAACATCATCTATTATGCCGATCCCACAAAGAAAAAAAATCCGAAACACCCGGACGAGGTAGACCCGGAATTATTGAAAACGTTCGAGCGTTTGGGAATCCCTCTCGAAGAACGGAAACAGCTTACGGGCGTTGCGGTAGATGCCGTAATGGACAGCGTCTCCATAAAAACCACCTTCAAAGAAGTGCTTGCCGAAAAAGGAATCATCTTTTGTTCTTTCAGTGAAGCGGTAAAACATCACCCCGACCTGGTAAGAAAATACATGGGAACGGTTGTCCCCTATGAAGATAACTATTTCGCGGCATTGAACTCTGCGGTATTCAGCGACGGCTCATTCGTATACATTCCGGAAGGAGTACGCTGCCCGATGGAGCTTTCCACCTATTTCCGCATCAACACAGCCAACACCGGCCAGTTTGAACGGACGCTTATCGTGGCCGACAACAACGCTTATGTAAGTTACCTTGAAGGATGCACCGCTCCCATGCGCGACGAAAACCAACTGCACGCGGCCATCGTGGAGATCATCGCCCTCGATCATGCCGAAGTGAAATACTCAACCGTACAGAACTGGTACCCGGGAGATAAAAACGGAAACGGCGGCGTATATAACTTCGTGACCAAACGGGGCGTATGTAAAGGAGTTCACTCCAAAATCTCATGGACGCAGGTGGAGACCGGCTCGGCCATCACCTGGAAATATCCCTCCTGCATTCTGGCAGGCGACAACTCGGTAGGGGAATTTTATTCGGTAGCCGTCACCAACAACTACCAACAGGCCGACACCGGTACCAAGATGATCCATATAGGAAAGAATACCCGTAGCCGCATCGTCTCTAAAGGAATCTCGGCAGGCAGCAGCCAAAACAGTTACCGGGGGCTGGTAAAGGTGACTACAAAAGCGGAAAATGCCCGTAACCATTCGCAATGCGACAGCCTGCTGCTCACCGACCATTGCGGAGCGCACACTTTCCCTTATACCGATATCCAAAACCCTACGGCGGTGCTCGAACATGAAGCCACCACTTCCAAGATCAGCGAAGACCAGATATTCTACTGCAACCAACGCGGACTGGGCAATGAAGAAGCTATCGGACTCATCGTGAACGGATACGTGAAAGAAGTAGTGAGTAAACTCCCGATGGAATTTGCCGTAGAGGCGCAAAAATTACTCCAAATCAGTTTGGAAGGAAGCGTAGGATAACCGCCGTATTCTCTCGAATTCTCCCCGCGCCCACCGGCTTTTCTACCTCTACCGTTTTCTACCTCTACCACTCAACCGGCTCCGTGTTGTGGGCGGAGAGGTATTCATTGGCCTTGCTAAAGTGCTTGTTCCCAAAGAATCCCCTATGGGCGGATAAGGGAGAAGGATGGGGCGATTTAAGAACAAGATGCCTGTTCGCATCAATTGTCGCCCCTTTTTGCTGGGCATAAGCGCCCCAAAGAATAAAAACCAGGTGGTCGCGCTCTTCGGCGAGACGCCTGATAGCGGCGTCGGTAAACTCTTCCCATCCTTTTCCCTGGTGCGAGCCGGCATGATGTGCCTGTACCGTCAGGGTAGCATTCAGCAGGAGCACTCCCTGCTCCGCCCATCGCGTCAGGTTTCCCGAACGGGGCGCAGGTATTCCCAGGTCATCTTCTATCTCCTTATAGATATTTACCAGTGAAGGAGGTATCTGTACTCCATCGTTCACGGAAAAGCATAATCCGTGCGCCTGCCCCGGTTCATGATAGGGATCCTGGCCCACTATCACAACCTTCACTTTATCGAAAGGACAACTGTCGAATGCATTGAAAATCAGTTTTGCCGGCGGGTAGACGGTTTTAGCGGCATACTCTTTCCGTATGAAATCGGTCAACGCCTTGAAATAAGGTTTCTCAAACTCCTGTTGGAGATGTATCTTCCAACTTTCTTCTATTTTTACATCCATACGCTGTTTATATCTATTGAGGCCCCTAAGATATAAAAATTATCAGAAGAGTCCGCTTTAAAAAGTGAAAAATGCTGATAAATCATTTTCTAAGAACATAATTATCAACCTCGCTTTTCTTACAAAAAAGACTTAATGAACTACCCCGCCACAAACGGATGGGGTATCAGCAAGGAATGATTTTTACTTTTCAAACGGCAGGGAATTAAACCCAAAGAGATTAAAGCAGAGACTTAGAATACATTCCAAAAACGTTTTCCGCTCAAAAACCGGCTCCCGTCAAATAAGAAAAATACCTTGTCTCTTGGCCTCCTCTTTCATTTCACGCGGCCAGAGGCTGGCTTGGATCTCTCCGATATGCGCTTTGCGGAGGTAATACATGCAGAGCCGCGATTGGCCTATCCCGCCGCCGATGGAGAGAGGTAATTCTCCATTCATCAACCGTTGATGAAAATAGAGCGACAGCCGGTCTTCCTTTCCGTGCAGCTCCAGTTGCCGCTTCAACGCGGCGGAATCTACGCGGATGCCCATAGAAGATAATTCTATCGACTTCTCCAGCACCGGATTCCAGAGCAGCAAATCGCCGTTCAGCCCCAGGTAACCATCGTTGTTCGGCGTGCTCCAGTCGTCATAATCGGGCGCGCGCCCGTCATGCGGCTGCCCATTGGACAATGGCGCGCCGACCCCCATTACGAAAACGGCTCCGCATTCCCGTGTAACGGCGTCCTCCCTCTGTTTCGCATCCATACCGGGATATTTCCGTAACAGTTCTTCTGAGTGGATAAATGATATTTCGCAGGGAAGCTGGGGTTTAATGTCAGGAAACAACTCATAAACAAGGTATTCGGTACGGAGCATGGCCGCATAGATCCGTCTGACAACCTGCTTCAGAAATTCTATTGTCCGCTTTTTTTCGTCGATAACCAGTTCCCAATCCCATTGATCCACATAGAGCGAATGAAGGTTGTCCAATTCTTCATCGGCGCGGACGGCATTCATATCGGTATAGATGCCGAAACCTTCCTCTATCTCATAATCGGCAAGCGTCAGCCGTTTCCATTTCGCCAGCGAGTGCACTATCTCCGCGTTCCGGTCGCCCATATCCTTAATCGGAAACCGTACCG
>JAISZV010000198.1 GCA_031284475.1 Proteiniphilum sp.
GTGATGATGGCCAGTTTCATTGTACGTCCTTCGGGCGTTGTTCCGAAATCAACCACTTTGATGCGCCCGGAGAGTTTTTCCAATGTAGTCCAATACTCGATAAGTTGTTGGTAATTGGCAAGGAAATAGTCGTCGCCCACGGTGTATTGCCCGAATGCCGGCAAGGGGATGGATTTGTTTGTTCCGGCGGAATAAAGAACATTCGCCGGTTCTTCTTTAAAACTGTCCGGCTTTTGCGCCCACACATTTACCAAGCTGATGGCAATGAACGTGATGTAAAAAATTACCTTTTTCATTTTTATGTTTTTTTAGTTACTTGTTTGATTTGTTCTGTTCGTATTTCTTTCTCTGATGATCTTATGTTCCTTCAAATCGTATTTTTGTCCTTTATTCAGAAAAAAGAAGGGTCTATTTGAAGTCCCATAATAATTTTCTCTGGTAACAGACGAATTGTTTCCTTTTCCAGTAATAGCAGTATAATCGTAAACGGCTACAGCCGAGGCTCCGATAACTTCAAATTCATCTTTCTGCACTACAATAGCCGTCGATTCGTTCAACCCTATGCCGATGAATTGCGGCGCAATTTTTATAAATTCTGTCGCGTCGAACTGTCTGTTTCGTACGATCAAATGCTGGTCTATAATGGAATTACGTAGAAAACCAAGTCCCTGCGTATGGTCGCCAATCAGGATTTGCGCCCCTTTCGTGTCTCCCCGCCACAGGAATGAACCTTGAATGCTTGCGCCCGCCGACGAACCTGCAATAACGCCGCCACGGTTAAGCAGATTAAAAAATTCAAGGTGAGTCAAGGTGTTGAGATAAACGTCCGCAATCCGCCACTGCCTGCCGCCACTGAAATAAATGCCGGTAGCGTTTTGCAGGATTTTGAAGTTTTTCTCGTCATTGGCTTCGCGGATGTTTTTTAAGTGCAGGCGTGAAATTCTGTTTTTCCCTAAACGGCGTGAAAGCGTGTCAATCGCCGCAGAATGATAATCTTCCTTTTCATCTCCCGAAGCATTGGTTACGACTACAATACGGGCTTTCTCCACGCCGCCTGCAAGTTCGATGAACCTGTCCCATATCTCTGCGACAACGTTCCCTCCTCCAATAATGATCAGGGAGCCTTTTTCCGGCCCATGCCGCGTAGTCAATGCCGAGTCTATGGCGATAGGTTTCTGTGCATAGACACAGAAACCGGTTCCAAATATTAATATAAAGAGCAATATTCGTTTCATGACCGTAAAATTTTAGTAAACGCCATCGCCGTTTTGCGTGAGGTCAGGGTCATTTTTCAATGCGCTTGTCGGAAGAGGTACTACCCAGTAGCGAGGGTCTTTATAAACGGGATTTATTGCGCCGAATACATCCCCTGCACGCCCCGTACGGATAATGTCGGGATAGCGATGCCCCTCAAAAGCAAATTCATACCGGTTTTCATTTTCAAGTACAAGCAACAATTCATCCTTGCTCGGAGTTCCTGTAATCAGAGGAACAGCGGCTCTGCTTTTTATTGCATTAATATCTGCGATTGCGCCTGAAATATCAGGAGTCGGCTTTTTCAGGCGAGCTTCAGCGCGAATCAAGTATTGCTCGGCAAGGCGGTAAAGGAAAACGGATGATGAACGGTCTGATTTGTTGTAAATGCGTATCAACCATGCGCTTATTGCCGGTTCTACTTTTATGTAAAGCGACCTTTTGCCTCCTTTCAACGGGTCGTTCAGTAAGTCTGCAAGATCGGGATTGGCAATGAAATCTCCGATTCCGCCTTCAGCAGAAGTAGCAAAATTGGTACGAATCGGATTGCCTTCCGACGTGCTGCATGACACTTCAAATATTCCTTCCGACGAGTAACGGGTTTCGTACCAGTTATCCCCTGCTTCGAGATTTGTCAGTTTCAAATCGGGATTCGAGAGCAGTTTGGTAGCATAGCTTTCAGCGTCGCTCCACCGTTCCTGGTAGAGATATAGGCGAGCTTTGAAAGCATAGACAGCCCAAATAGATACCCTGCCTTTGTTGACATTCCAACCGGCGCCTGTCAGTTTGCTTTCGGCAATATCCAAATCGCTTTCCACCTGCTTAAAAACATCCGCTTTCAAGCTTTTTTTGATACCAATCGTATTCGTGGCATTGGTGGGCTGAAGGACAATAGGCACATTGGCGTAAGTACGTGCCAGATCGAAATAAGCGTATGCACGAAGCGTATGCGCTTCAGCGAGGATGCGGTCTTTGTTTCCCGCAGTGAACAGGCTGTTGTCCAACTTTTCTACAGAGGTAATGACATGGTTTGCCCTGTTGATCAAAGTATAATAACTGCCATATCCTCCACCGTTGGTGCGGTCTGCGCCGCCCGTAACGCCGCCGTCAGCTTTCAGCGTGGGAACGACTACTGAGCGCAAACTGTTCAATAACACGTTGTCGGCTGCCGTTTCATACGTCAGAATGGCAGTTCCTGAAATTCCCCGGATAGAGGCATAAACGCCTATGAGTGCGCTTTCGGCTGATGACTGGCTGATAATTATAGCTCCATCCTGTATTTGTGTCTGCGGCGGGAAGTCAAGCAACCTGTCTTCGCATGATACAAACAATACGATTAAAAGTAAACTGTATAAGGGATTATTATATATATATTTTTTCATTTTTATGTATTTTATAATAGAATTTATATCGAATAAGATTATAGGCATCTAATTACTTGATACCATATTTTTTAAGTCAAAATTATGTTTCGTTTAATTGACCATTAGAACGTTATATCAATTCCGAACAATACGGTTTTCGGATGCGGAGGAGTCCCGAAATCAAGTCCCTGCACAATACCGCTCCCTGCGTTTACTTCGGGATCGGGTCCCGTATATTTGGTCAGTAGGAGCAGATTAGTAGCTGTTACATGAAGTTTTGCCCTCTGAAGCTTTACAAGCGACAGTATATTGCGCGGAAGCGAGTAGGAGAAGGTCAGGTTTTGCAGGCGGACAAACGAACCGTCTTCCAGATTCCGGGTGGAACGCTGTTCGTAGTTGGTGGAACCGTCAGCGTTCTGTATGGATTTCGGACGAGGCAATACTTCCGTTATATATCCGTCGCTGTTTACCTTATATTGATCCTTATTCTCTTCTTTCCAGTAGTTTATGGCGCTTTTCTGGATAGAACGGCTGACTGTGCGGGAACCTCCTGATTCGAGGAATGAGCGCGTATAGTTGAATATCTGGTATTTATACTTGTAGTGGAAACTGAAATCCAGACCAAAATTTTTGTAAGTCAGCGAATTTTTCAATATACCTTCGACAACGGGCCATGCATTTCCGAAAATTTTCTTGTCTGCTTCCGTGATTTTCCCGTCAGGCACGCCGTCAGGGCCTGTCCAGTCGTCGTAGACAGCATCGCCGGTATCCGGATTAACGCCCAAATAATCATATAAATAGAAAGAATGAAGAGGATACCCTTCCCGCGCAATGGAACCATAGCTTGCATTGAGTTGTTCAACGGGAAGTTTTAGTATCTTATTGATGTTGCGGGAAGCTGTAAAAACGGTAGTCCATGAGTAATTTTTGCGTAAAAGGTTGCGCGACGTGAGTGAAAATTCATATCCCTTGTTACTTATTTCGCCGGAGTTTTTATATACCGACGAGAAGCCCGTCTTGTCGGCAAGCGATTCTCCCAGCAACAAATCGTAGGTAAAACGATCATAATAGTTGAAATCAATATCTATACGGTTATCCAGCAAACCGATATTGCTACCTATATTCCATTGCCGTGTGGATTCCCATTTCAGGGCGGGATTGCCGAGTTGCGAAGGTGCAAGCCCCGGCTGTCCGTCATAAACGCTTCCGCCACTCCACAAACCAAGATGCGCATTGCCTCCGGAGATATTTCCAACTATTCCGTAACTCCCTTTCAGGCGTAAATCACTGATAACGGTTTTTTTCGGGAAAAATGACTCGTTAAGAATATTCCAACTGAACCCGATTGACGGGAAATATCCGGCACGATTGTCCTCGCCTAACTGCGAGGAGGCATCCCTGCGGACAGTAGCGTCAATACTGTAACGGTCTGCATATGTGTAGTTCAACCCTCCGAACCATGAAATCAATCCCGACCCGGAACCGCTTGCCGAACCGCTCTGTGTTGCTGTTGATGCTACACGTTTAAAGGCGTCGCTCGAAAACCCACGACCGCTGACACTTACGCCTTCACTCGTGTTTTTAAGGTAGGCATAACCTACATAAGCCGAAACGGTATGAATGTTGAACGATTGTAGGTAGTTGAGTGTCTGTTCGGTGGAAAAGCGGCTGGAAATACCCACAGCATCTTCTGCCGCTCCACTGGGATTACCTTGTGCCAGCAATGGGCTGTAATAGTAAGTATCATGTCCGCTGTTACGGTCGTTGCTCCACGAAGACTTGAACGATAGTGTTTCGGCAATATCGTATTTTGCATAGAAATTGTTAGTTACACGGAATCCGTTTGAGCCTCCATCCCAATGTTCCAGAATCGCAATCGGATTGTTGAATGCGCCTGCTGCATTGTAACTCCCGTCTTCCTTGTAGATGGACAGGAAAGTGGGCGTATGCAATGACGCCTGAAAAAAACCGGAGGGGCCGTCGCCTACTTTTACATTGCTACGGTGATTTTTAGAAATAGCATTGCTTGTACCTATTTTCAATTTGTCGGTAATGGAATGGTCAATATTGATACGCAGACCGTAACGTCCGAAATCTTCCAACCTTAAGGTTGCTTCCTGAAACGTATAGTCGCCGCCGATAAAGAAATTTGTCTTGGCGTCCCCACCCGAAACGGATAAATTATAAGTGTGCTGAAACGCTGTGCGGAATATCGGGCTGATACGGTCGTAAGTACTCTGTTCTTCGGGCAGTCCCAATCCGCCTTCACTGACAGGCCTGAAATCTCGCCGCTCCCAGCGTCCATCGTTCTTATACGCTTCGTTCACGATTTGGGCGTGTTCAGGCCCGGTAGTGAGTTCCCATAAATTGGAGGATTCAGACAACCCCGCTTCCGCTTTGAAATTCACACGGGTTTTCGTATTTCGGGCGCCCCGCTTAGTAGTGATAAGAATAACGCCATTTGCCGCTCTGGCCCCATAGGCCGCCGTAGCGCTTGCATCTTTCAAAATACTGATGGACTCGATGTCATCAGGATTAAATTCAGCCAAGGGGTCGGCAGACTGCGACTGGCTGATTTGCTGCGAACTCCCGGTCGTTGCAATACCGTCAATAATGTAAAGCGGCCCGCCTCCACCAATCGAGGTCGCGCCACGCAACCGCACAAAAGAAGCCGCCCCCGGCGCACCTGTATTACGCGAAATCAACAGTCCAGGGACAGAGCCTTCAAGTTTTTCGATAAGACTTGCCGAAGGTACATTTGCAATTCTTTCAGCGTCAACCGTAGCGATTGCACCGGTTATCGAACCTTTTTTCGCCTGTTGATAACCTATCACGACTACAGTGTTCAACAAATTCCGGTCTTCAGCCAGTTCAATCGTCAAAGATTCCGGCTGTTCATACACATCGATTTCTTCCGTTTTGTAACCAATGAAACTGACAACCAGCGTTACCGGAAGGGATTTCACCTGAACTGTGAATTTCCCGTCGACGTCTGTTACCGTACCGGCATTGTTGTCTTTGTTAAGTACGGAGGCGCCGATAACAGCGTCGCCCGTTCTCTTCTCAATCACTTTTCCCTGTATTACAACGTTTTGCTGCGCCAATACAGGATAAGTTCCACTCCATGCAATAAAGAGAATCAAAAGAATCTTTATGAAACTATTGCAGGTTTCATGTAAAAATAATAAATTTGCCATGCTAAACTAGTTTTAGTGCCTGGTGTTCCTTTCATACCTGCTTGTTAATTGGGGAGAGAGGAGCACCTTTGGCGTTATAAAATTGAGATTGTGTTTATTTACCGTTTAATGTAATGCCAGATTGTCGTTTCCTGTTGTTTTCAGAAAGCCAAATTCGTGATTGTAAGCCTGTCCTTTCGTACAAACCCATTGCAGGAATTGTTGAATTCCGGTGTTGTTTTGTCCGGTGATTTCTACCGTCAGTTCTTCTACCGGGATGAGGTCTATTTTCTTTTTTTCGAGCAGTTCGATAGTCTTGTCTAAGTTTGATTCGGCAAGGATTTCGGCATATTCTTTCTTCAAATCGAGCGGAAGAAGAGCGATTTCGTCTTTCAGACGGCGCGACTGAAGGTCGAAAATATAATTCAGGTTGTTGAAGCTGACTCCCGACCGGTCTTTTTGAATGGCGCTGTTGAGATAAATGTCGTCGCCCGCGATTTTCTTGCCTTTCAGGGCTTTGGTTTCATAACCGAAATGCCCGGCGAAAGCAATGGTTACCGACTGTTGATGATTTCCTGCATAAACCGTGGCGTTGTACTTGCTTTCCTGATCCGGCTCGTCTTCCTCGTCGAAAAAATCCGCCTCGAAATAGAGTTCTTTCAGCCGTTTGCCGTTCAGTCTTTTATTTTTCAGATCGGCAATGAAGCTACTGTTCTTTCCGGTAATCGGCAGGATGGCGTAGCGACCGACGGTGTAAGCGCTCCTGTTTGCCGTTTCATCAAAAATAGAAATGGACACGTCAGCATCCTTTTCTTTACTGCCGGCGATTTGAATATCCGCCTGAGGATAGGATTTGGAATATTCTTCTACCCACTTTTGCAATAATGGGGTTACAAATTTTGCACTCCGGATGCTAAAACTTTCCTGTGCGTTGATTGCGGCAAACTGAAAAGTTGCAATAACCAATAAAACTAATAATTTTGCTTTATGTTCCATCTTAAAAAGGGATAAATAA
>JAISZV010000199.1 GCA_031284475.1 Proteiniphilum sp.
ATTCCTTGAATCCGCCTTCCGAATTGCCCATTGCATGCGCGTATTCGCATTGAATCAGAGGTTTGGTTTTCGAATCGTCCGTGGCATACCTTTCGCTTGCCGCGTAAGAATAATACATGGGGCAGATGATGTCCGTGCATAACCCTTCCGTATCGCATTCGTACTGAACGGGACGCGTTTTATCTTCTGCTTTTATCCATTTGTAGCAGGCTTCGAAGTTGGGGCCGAATCCGGCTTCGTTTCCCATCGACCATATGATGACAGAGGGGTGATTGTAATTTCTTTGCACGTTTCGTTGATTGCGTTCGAGATGAGCGACGTCGTACAGGCTGTTTTTGGCAAGCGTTTGTTCGCCGTATCCCATTCCGTGCGATTCGACGTTGGCTTCGGCCACGACGTAAAGGCCATATTCGTCGCACAAATCGTACCACAAGGCGTCGTCGGGATAGTGGCAGGTTCGTACGGCGTTCAGGTTAAACGCTTTCATGATTTTGATGTCCTGCAACATGCGTTCGGGCGAGATGTAGTATCCTGTCTTCGGGTCCATCTCATGCCTGTTCGCACCTTTGACAAGGATGGGCCGTCCGTTCACCAACAATTGTGCATTTTTGATTTCCACTTTGCGGAAGCCTGTCCGCAAGGGGATTACTTCGATGGCTTTGCCGCCATTGTCCTTGAGCGTCGCGATGACTTTATATAATGCAGGCGTTTCGGCTGTCCATTTTTCGGGATTTTCGACTTGGAGTGTCGTATTGATTTTGCTCGCGCCTTTCAGCGTGAGAGATTGGACGGTATTCCCTTTTGGGTCAATCAATTCCAGTTGTACGGACGAGGAAACGGCCGGAGCAGGCAGTTGTATTTCGACATTCAGAGTGCCGTTTCTGTACTGGGCGTCGAGGTCGGGCGTGAGGCGTATGTCACGAATATGTTTGCGGTCGCGTGCAAACAGATAGCAATCGCGGCCTACGCCCGATAAACGCATGAAATCCTGATCTTCGAGATATGTCCCGTCACACCAGCGGAACGTCTGGAAGGCAATCAGGTTCTTGCCCGGTTTCAGATAGGGAGTGACGTCGAACTCGGCTTCCAGCTTGCTGTCTTCGCTGTAGCCTGCATATTTCCCGTTAATCCACAGATAGATATTTGAAGTAACGGAACCGAAATGCACAAAAATCTGTTTCCCGTTCCAATCGGCCGGAAGAGTAATCTCGCGGCGGTACGAGCCTACGTGATTGTTTTCTTCGGGAAACCGTGGCGGGTCATTCCTGAATTGATTTCGCCAGGCATAACCAATGTTCACATACAGCGGGTCGCCGTAACCGTTCAATTCCCACAATCCGGGTACATTCATGAAAGCCCAGCCTTTGTCGTTGAAGTCGGTCGCGAAGAAGTCGGTCGGACGCTCGCCGGCATTCTTTACCCAGTTAAAACGCCACAGCCCATTCAAACTCAGGAAACGGGTCGAATTTTCTTTCACTCCGTCCAAAGCAGCCTGTTCGGATTCATACGCAAAATAGTTTGCGTGTATCGGCAAACGATTGACCGCATTGATTTTCGGATCTTTCCATTCGTCCTTCTGGGCAAAAGCGGCCATGCCGCACAACATTAAAATACATACTGATAATAGCTTGTTTCTCATAGATTCTCTTTTTTTAAATTATGGCGTAAAGATATAAAATAATTCGTTTGCAAAAAAAACGGGTTAACTCTTTTTTTTGAGAAGCCTTACTCGTCAATAAATTGATGAAGATAAAATTGATACATACTGTGCGCGGTGTATTTGCGCGATATTATTCTACTGGATTGCTTCGCACTTCGCAATGAAACAATCCAGAGGATAAAACTCTTGCAATCAGCGAAAAAAGACATATAACTTATGCCTTTTTCCGGTTTTTCCTAAACGCCGTTCTCACATTGCAATGTTGGTCGCGCAGAGTAAACGTCAGATGGCGGCGACGATGTGCGGGATACTCATATTTGCGTATAAATTTGGCGAATACGTTGTTTTCGACGTCGACTGCGTGGAGATTTTCACCTTCCATTCTCCAGGGGTGACGCCGGTCGGCAAGTACGAACGGCAATTTTGTGGGCATGTCGGGAGACAGATTCATTGTCAGCCTGGAGCGCTTCGTCCCTCGCAAAGACGACGGATACGCCCTGTATTATTGTATTTCAAACTTTCAGTTCTTTCGATTCTCACAAAAATCATACCCGCGCAATATATGTTTGTTGAATACTTTGAGATATTGCAGGTCGAAAAAAGCCGGAAGATAAGAATAATATTAATAAAGAGTATACCCCATACTTTACGGGAGTAAAGGTTTTTATCCGAATACATTGGCAAATAATTTTCCGGTACGAGGCAAACAATTGTTACTGGACATTCGACGGCGACGACGGATTGACAAAGATACGGGGAAATATACAGACAGGGATATTCATATTGCATTGCAGCAGAAGGGATACTAATTACACAGGAATTTGCGCCTTTTTCAGGGATATGCCGATAATCATTCCATCAGTTCTACGACAAGCATTTTATACGGGATTGACGGAGATTTGTTGAGTGTCAGTACCGGAACCGCCGAGTAGTCACGGTCAGCGGGATCAGTTATCGCATACAGAGGAATAGCTGCTTTTTCCAAAGAATACGGGTTCATATCCGGGTATTGATGAAGCAACCTTATCCCAGAACAAACTTTATACGGCAGTCATTAATAAAAAAACTCACGGCAAGCGAGGCCGTATCACAACAGCCATTGTACATGGGACTTATAGCTAAAACCTGTTTCCCAGCCACCAAACAAGCAGTCGACCGTCTCCATGTTCAAAAGCTCGCTTACGACGCCTTTCAGGAAATGCGCATAAAGGCCCGTTGGGAAACTCCGGACAGGGAAGCCATTGACGTCCATTTAGCCAAAACAAAGGGAGAAATATACAGCGCTCCTGTTTTTGAAAATGGCGACTCCTTCAAATAACTGTCAGTGCAGATACTTGTTATTCAAAAAAGAATCTTTGTGGACGCCTTCTTAAAAGCAAAGAACTGAGATCCTGTTCAGGGAATATCCTGATATAAAAAAGGCATATTATTTAACGATGCAATTAGGACTGATTTATTGCCAAGCCAGACACGCTGATATTGCATTGACCTGGTTTGCCAAATGGTATAATCAGGGAGATAAATCAGGATTTCTTTCTTTTGGAACATTTGTTTTGTGGCGTACAAGGTATATAAAGATCTGGAAAGGGTATTGCAGATAATCAACATAAATAAAAGTGTCGATACAGTACTTCATATTGCCAAAACGATACCCGCAATAAAAAT
>JAISZV010000252.1 GCA_031284475.1 Proteiniphilum sp.
CCAGATAAGAACCCACAGTAAAGAGTTTATGCTGTATGTAGCGGAGAAAATCGCAATGCTCCTCTTCTTTCACTTCACAATATAACCAGCCTATATAACTGTTCAATTCGTCCACCGCACCGTATGCTTCAAGGCGGATATGCGTTTTACTCACCCGCGTTCCTCCCACCAACGATGTAGTACCCTTGTCGCCGGTTTTCGTATATACTATGCTTTTTTTCATATTCTCTAAATTTAGCTATGTTCATTTTCAATTTTTCTCCCCTTTCTCCATGCCCTCACACCAAGTAGTTCGCCTTGTGATAATCCGGCCTCAGAAAAACAATTCCCGTATCTTTCGCGTCGAATGTTATCCGGGCTTTTTCATCATGAACGATTTTATTCCAAAATTGTTTACCCGTTCCTTTTTTTATGGGGTGAAACACCCAGAATGCGCCGGGGTTACTCAACTCCGCCAATGTGTTAATATCGGGCATATAGCCCTCCTTGAGGTTAGTAAAGATAGCGTCATAATGCTCTCCTTTACAATCGGAAAACGAAGCGGCCATTTTCCATTTCCGCCCTGTTTGCCTTTGAAGCCGCTCGGCTACGGCAACCTTTTCGCCGTTTTCTTCGATGCACGTGCAACGGATATGCGGCGAAGGGGAGGTAAGGAACAGGGTATTTATTCCGTTACCCGAATTGATTTCTAATATATTTTCGGATTGTAAATAATGCGTTAAGCGAAAAGAGAGCCGGTTGAATACGGTAATAGAGTTGGGATCGATTCCGTTTTGCGGCATGGTTTCACGAATATCCGAAAAGGCATAGAAGCTGTGGGGGGAATGGATTACATTGGTGATTAGATCGAATGCAAACGGCGAATGTATTCCATGCCCTTTCGATTGTTTTTTGCGCAGGAACCATCGGAAAGGGCCATAGAACGCCTTCTTCCAAAAACGGATAACTCTCGTAAACCTGTTAAAGCCCGGCATGGTAGCGCGCTACGATTTTTGTATAAGCGCTACCGCATAAGCGGCAATACCTTCTTCGCGCCCTACGAATCCCATTTTCTCGGATGTGGTAGCTTTAATGGAAATAAGCTCCTCATGTACCCCTATCGTTTCGGCCAGTTTTCGCTGCATAGCGGGGATATGGGGATTGAGTTTGGGTTGTTCCGCACAAACGGTAGCATCAATATTTCCCAAAGCGTATCCTTTATCTCTTAATAAGTTCATCGTATCTTTCAGCAGAGTTTTACTGTCGGCATTGTGGTATTCCATAGCGCTATCGGGAAAATGATAGCCTATATCGCGCAGGTTGGCCGCGCCCAGCAGCGCATCGCAAATGGCGTGAATAAGTACATCGGCGTCGGAATGCCCCAATAATCCTTTTTCATAATCCAACTTTACGCCTCCTATCCTGAGTTCCCTTCCCTCCCGGAGGCAGTGTGCATCGTAACCGAAACCAACCCGTATCTGCATAATGTTATCGCATTAAATTTTTAATTCCTTCCATATCGAAGCCCAGAGAGAGGCGCAAGGTTTGATCGAGCGGATTCGACTGGGCGGACGACACTAAATAAGCGGCGTCTATCTGAAAGATTCCGCTCTTGAAGCCGGCGCCGAAGGTAAAATAGCGGCGATTGCCTTTATACTCGTTTTCGTGATAGTAGCCCGTTCTTACGAAGAACCGGTTATCGTAACTGTATTCCGCTCCGAGCGACCACATCACCTCCTGCATCTCTTCTTTAAACCCGCCGGGCGCATCGCTCAACGATTTAAAAATTCCGCCAATGGAGGAGATACTCTGATAATCGTCGATCCGTTGTTGCGCTTCTTCGTCGGTTTCGTCGCTCTGCGGTAGTTGCGGGGTAGGAACCAGTAGCTTATTGGCGTCGAAGCTGACGGAAATAGTATTTTTCGGATCCAGAGGATACCCTAAAGATACGCCCGCCCGTAAGTTGGCAGGGAGAAACATGGAGCTGTTTCCCCCATCGTAAGAGATTTTTGTGCCGATATTGGAAATATTAAATCCAAGTCCGAGAAGCGCCTCCGAGCGGCCCATGTAGAGGTATAATTCGTTATAACCCGCAATGTCGGCCGAAAATGCGTTTCCGGGCGTTGTTTCATCGTCTCCGGTGGAATAATCGGCCCGGATATACCTCAGGGTAACTGCGCCGGAGAATGTTTCGGTAAGCCTTCTCGAATAGGCTACGTCGAGTGCGGATTCATGAGGGGAGATTGTTTGCCAGAGGTCGCCGGCCTGGCCAACTTCTATGTTGCCCAACGAGAAATAACGCAACGAGGCGCTGATGGTATTCAGGTTGTCGTTGCCGAACTTTTGGTAAGCGGACATGTAGAGCAGGTGTATATCATCCACCAACTTACTGAGCCACGGCGTGTAGGAGAAAGCAATTCCTGCTTCTCCTGAAATAAACGGATATTTGGCTGCATTCCAGTGCTGCGAATAAACGTCGGGCATGGAGGCCGCACCTATGTCGCCCATGCCTCCGCCCCGGGCGTCGGGCGCAATTTGCAGCGAAGGCAGCGCTACGGGAATCGGGTTATACTCTTGCGCGGCGGCGTGAAAGGTTGCCGTTGCACAGAGCATAAAGCACATTATAGTAAGAGTTGCTTTGTTCATATTATATGAGATAGTTGATGCGTTTTATTTTATTCTAAGATCCAACAATTTACGGTTGTCAAGATAGCCCTGCAAGCGGTCGTCGATGGCTACCGGGCCAATGCCTGCCGGCGTTCCGGTGAAAATAAGATCGCCCATCTTCAACGTAAAGAAGCGGCTGATGTATGCAATAATTTTATCCACAGGATAGATCATCTCTTTCGTATTGCCCCGCTGAACGGTTTGGTTGTTAATGTCGAGCCGGAAATCCGCGTTTTGAACGTCGGCCACTTCGCTTTTGGAAATAAACGCGCCGATGGCTGCCGAATTATCGAAACTCTTTGCTATTTCCCACGGCAAACCGCGTTCTTTTTGTTTTCTTTGAAGATCGCGCGCGGTGAAATCTATGCCTACGGTAATTTCGTCGTAATAGCGGCAGGCAAAGCGTTCCGATATATTTTTCCCTAAGCGGTTTATCTTCACCACCAATTCCGTTTCGTAATGGATCTCATCCGAGAAATCGGGCAGGAAAAACGGTTTATCTCCTTTTAGCAAAGCGGTATCCGGTTTCATGAAAATAACCGGTTCTTCGCTCTTAAACGTGCGTTCCATCTCTTTATTGTGAGATGCGTAGTTTAATCCGATAGCAAAAATTTTCATTTCTTTAAAATTTATCCGTTCAGCCGGTTAAACATTACGGCAAGGTGGGCATACAGAGAGGTGTTTTGCAAAACAACCCCTTCCGGCACACGAATCCTGAAAGGCGTGAAATTCCAGATTGCCTTAACCCCGCCCCGTATCATATAGTCAGATACCTCCTGGGCGGCTCCCGGCGGAACGGTGAGAACTCCTATCTCAGCCTTCATCTCTTTGTTCCGCTCAACAAATTCGCCGGAATGATACACCGGAATATCGTGCAGTTTATGATTAACAACGCTCGGTTTCACATCGTAACCGGCTATAATCTTCAAGCCAAACTGTTCAAGGCCCGAATCCGACAGCAAGGCCGCTCCCAGGCTGCCCACCCCAAAAACAACGGCCGTGTGCGTGTTGGTAAATCCGAGGAACGACTCCAGCACATTGATCAGGTCGTTTATATCATACCCTACCCGCGTCTTGCCGCTTATATCAACGTAAGAAAGGTCTTTGGCTATCTGGGAAGCGGAAACATCTATCTTTTTCGCAATCTGCGTAGAAGAAACAAAACTCTCACCGTGGCTCTTGAGCAGTTTTACATACGACAAATACCAGGGAAGCCTCCTGAGCGCCGGTTCGGGTATTTTTGCGGTATATATCGGATCTGACATATCTTTCGTAATTATTAATAACCACAAAGATAAGTTTTTTCGGAGAAATTCCGGAATTTTATAAGCTGTAACTTTTTCTTATTCACGTAATATTATTCCTTCTTTAGTGACCTCACTAAACAATTTGGTGGAAAATACCATAAACGTAGTTGTTGTAATTGGTAAAAGATTGTATTTTATCAACCCTTTTTCATGGGGGATTCTCTTCCGAACGGCGTTGGATTTTAATCTCTATCTCTGTTTACCCGCACCGCAGGACAACTGCCGGAGATTACGGACGCCTGATTCCCGACGCCTCCCGCAGGATAGCCCTGATGGAACCCATTTTCAGGGTAGTGTCTATAATTACCGGAATACGGTTTTCATCGTTGGTAAGCGAGGCCTTTAGAGCGTCTCTGGGATCTTTAAAAGCCTCGTCAAGTATGGTCATAGAGAGATTAATCACTTCATATTTTTTCCCATCATTTGCTTTTACCGAAGAAATTCCCTGGTAATTAACATACATGTTCACCGTTTTTTTTCCGGAAATAAACCGGATATGATACCTGTCGCCGGGCTTCATGCCGCTATAATCGAGGTTACGGATGTAAGGCAATACAGAGAGGTAATCGTAGGTACAGTGATCCGAAGCAACCACCTCGTCAAACATTTCTTCCCCGTTCCATACACGAAAAGCGCGTATCTTCACCTTCTCTCCCTCATAGGTATAAGACTGCCGCTCCACAGAATAGTCTTTCCCCTCAGATGCTTCTTTGGTAAACAGCAACGGGCGAAGATTCATATCAATGAAAGAGGTGAGCGTGTCGTTTACCGTATATATACTACCTGCCAGGCCGGAGGTATTGAGCAGCATCACCGTTTTATAGGCATTTTCGCCGCGGTAATTCGCTTCCGTCACCGAGAGCGACCCTCTTCCGGCGCGCGCGTTCAGAAGGCTGAAATTCAAATAGAGGTCATACCGTATATCCTCGCCGCTTATAAAAGCCGTGTTGGTTAGTTTACACTGCGCTTTAGCCTCTATAAAAATAAAAAGTGAAAACAGTAAAACAACAATAGATATAGCTTTTTGATTAATCATAATTTTAATTTTACGGGTTCTACAATTGCAGCGCTACCGCAGTCCTCCCGGTTGCTGCCGGCTCATATCGGAAGAGTTTCCGGCGCCGGCGCCACCCCTCGCTCCCGAAAAAGAAGAATTCCGCTGCTGTTGTTGCTGTTGCTGCTGCCGCTCCAGATTCGGATCCCGCCGCTTTTTCTCTTCCGGCTTATTTTTAGTTATTTCCAATGGTTTTTGCTCTGTTACAGGCGTCGAACGCACATTCCAATCCTCCGCATGGTCGGAATAAGCCCTTATCACAAATTTACCCGGATAATAAAAAACCTCCTCCGGTTGCCGTCCCTCCTCATAATTTCCGGTAGTCCATACACCGTCGTTATTCTCATCTACCACGATGCGCGCATAAACCTCTCCGGGAGGCAAATCCTGAAACCTTGCCATGCCCGCTTTGATATAGCTTTTCCTAAAAGGTTTATCCGACTTGTCGAGCAACTCCACGAAAGCAGGCATCCCTTCGGGCAATCCGGCGATGGATATTTCTAAGTTTCCGTACTGATCCAGCGGCTTCACGGTGAAAGATTGCTCATATTTATTGTTCCAGATACCATAACAACTGCTAATCGCCGCCGAATCGATCACTATCTTGTATTTCCCGCCGGGAGTCCAACGGGGCCGCAGGGTAAACTTACGCCTATTCAAGGAATCGGGTTCCAGCCTGAAAGGAACCGCTTCCAATAAAGAATCAACCTCAAGCGATAATTGTACGTAGGTAGAATCGAATGCAACAACAGGCTGTTCAAACTCTATCCGGATAGGGTTATACAGCTCAAATGTTGATTGAACATTGGCTCTCACAGCCAAAAACCTGGTTGGAACTTCCCCTTCTTCTTTTTCCGCGCTGCCGCGTTCGCGCCTTGCTCGTTTTATATTGAAGTTGAGCGTATCGGTAGCGATATAATTCTTGTTGAGCGAATCGGTACGTACGTAATTGATCTGCATACGCAGTGAATCCCGGCTATAAACCAAAGAATCGGTAATCCAAAGTAGAAGGGTATCATTTTTAGCGCTTCGCTCAACCACATACCAATCGTCGTCCCTCCTTTCCGGATTCAGCAAAAAGAAAGTCGGCTTATCGGTTGGGGCGGCAAAAAATAAATTAATCTTCTGCGCTTCGGGGCGTTCATACTTCTGGAGGTATTGTCGTTGGAAATCGGACAGGAAAGAGCGCAACACCACATCATCCGGTAAAAAGCGGGTATAATGAACCGTACGTATCGTATCAATGGTCAAGCTGTCCCTAAAAATCGTATCCTGGCGTACTGCGGGCGCGGTAGAGGGTATGACAATGGAATCCAAAAAAGCAATATTTTCCTGCGGGTTATCATACTTATAATCCCTGTTCAGGTCATTGAGGGCAAACACCCTGTATTCGCCGGGGGCCATTCCCCGCACAGTGAATTTTCCCCGGGAATCGGTTCTGGATATCCGTTCAAACGGAACATGGGTAAAAGCAGTATCGTGGCGATTGGAATGGACGCCTACATATATCCCCGTAACCGGTTCCAGGTTCTGGGCAGTAAGCGCCTTCCCTGAAATAGACAACGTATCGAGCCGGTCGCCGGTAGAAAAAGAATAGACAAAACTCTCCAACGGATTGCTTTCGTTATTATCTGCGATAGCATCGGTAAAATCGATGGTATAGGTAGTATTGGGCAACAGTGTGTCGTTGAGTTCCACGATAGCCTTTTTCCCCGCAGAGCGGATCACCGGCATATTTTTCTGGGGAGGAGTTACAATCACTTTCTCGCTGGGCTTCTCTATTTTGATATTCTCATCAAATTCGATCTCTATCCTCGACGCCGACGCGTTCAGCGAATTAAAAGCGGGAGCGGCTTTTCTCACTACCGGCGGATCCACATCGTAAGCCCCGCCGGTAGGTGCGGCCATATTTGCACAGGAATGGCACAAGAGGGCGGCTACTGCCGGGAAAAACAACCGGGAAAGAAATGTAAAAATTCTATACAACATTATTTCAACAAACAACGAAACAGTTCAATTTCATTAGTCGTTTTCTCTCTATAATATAGTCCGGACAAGTCCGGCCCCTATTCATTTAGCTTATCGAAAACGTTCTCTTTGTGTGTACAACGAATGTTATTTCGGCACAAATGTACAATGTTTTATGCAGTCTCCTGCAATTTTTTCATTTTTTACAACTGAATAACTATTTAGATGTTATAACCCGGAAATTAGTCTTTAGAATTTTTACCTTTACGGGAGAGAATACTGTGTCCTATCCGGCAAAAGAGGCATTTCTTCGGATCGCAGTAGCCCCTTCGCAATTGGATAATCGCCTGGGTATCGAACGCATTGTAGGCCAACAGTCCCGCTTCGCGAAATTCGGACACGACCGCGTTCCTCTCCGGTTTCAGCGACTCCAGCAAGCGAATGGCTTTGTCGCAATAACTCTCGGTAGCGGTTTTCCTGCCGTAGGCAAACAACATAGGCGCCACGGTATTGATCAGTAGAATCTGCCTTGACGCCTGCCCGAGTTGTCCGGACGATTCGGGCGACCGATTCCCGAAAGAGTAATGCGTGCGCCAATAAACAGAGGGGGATACACAGAAAAGCGACGTCCAATCATCAATCTTCTCCCGCTCAAGTACCTTAGAAAAGAGTCGTTCGGAAGATTGCAACAGCGCCGCCAATTGTGCAATGCGCATTGCAGGAAATGAGTGGGGACGGACTCTCATCCGTTTAAAAAGGTAACCTTCTAAGGGTTCCAATGAATATTTGTTCTTCAGGAAACGGTATTCTTTCTGCAATTGCAGGAAATAATCATCTTCCCTATTCTCCGATTCCCTCTTTTTTTGCATCTCCGGCGTTACTTCCGTTTTACGGGTTTTCCCGTCCTCCGGCCTCCCAGTCTCCCTCTCTTCCCCATCCAAGGGCTCCTCCTCCAGTAATCCCGCCTGCCCGAACAAGAGCGCCTCCACCTGAAACAAGCTGTCGCCATGCCGGCGGATATAATTAAAGGGCAATGAAAGGGCGAGCCGCTCAAA
>JAISZV010000267.1 GCA_031284475.1 Proteiniphilum sp.
TCCATACCCGCCGGAACCCTATTGGGATTAGGAATTTTATCTCTGTTTTCGAGATAGATATATACCCAAAATTCCCGATTTCCAAAAAGATCCAGGGCCAGCAGCCGCAACGTTTTTCCTTCCTGCAGAATTGTTTTTTCCGGTTCTTTTTGGGGGAGGGGGTCAATCGGCTCTACTTCGGAAGGCGGCGCGACCGGTTCGACATACAAGGCGGAATCATCTTGCCGGGTCTTACTGTTTTCCTCGACTACCATCTCCGCTTTACCTCTCCTCATCTCTCTTGAAAAAAAAAAGCGACGCCACTATAATGGCTATCCCTCCCGCTATCGGAATCCAAACGGATAATGTCTTTTTGTTGCGTCTCACCTCCCCGCGGGAAGAGCGATATTGGGGCGGAGATTCTTCCATTCCGGGCAGTGCGACCGGCCCGGAAGATTCCGCCCTTAGTTCTGTCGCCTCCGCCTCTTTCTCCGGTATTTCGGATTCCGTACTTTCTTCCGGCGGCAAACCATGCTCCGACAAAAGAGTTTCCTCTTCCTGCGGATAAGGATATTCCTGTGCCTCGCTTTCTTTTTCGGGTTCTTTTTTGATCTCTTTTTTGGGTTCTTTTTCAGGTTCTTCTTGAGGTTCTTCGTCGCTTTCCTCTTTGAGTTCTTCGGCAACTATCTCGGGAATACCGGGAAACTGCACGCCTTCGTTCAGCAGCGCCGGTTCAAATTGTGAGAAAGAACTGTTCACATCATTATATAACGCCTCATCCGGCATAAAATCGGCATGGAGTAATGGATTTTCTTCATTCTCCCGAAAGAGGGCTTCAAAGACAACCTCTATGGAAGGCGGCATCAAATACCGTTCTTTGGTTTCCGGATCCAGTAAGATATACTCCGGCTGAATATCGGTTTTTAATGTACCGAAATCATCGATGACCACCGGATTATTCATTTTTAATTCCGTACTTATCACCTCCAGTACCGCCTCAATGATACCGGCCGTTTTTTCTTCCGGCCATTCAAGCCGTTTCGCTACTTCAGTAATAAAATCTCCGTGGGTCATGTCAGCTAAAATTCAAGATTTCAAATGTCGGATTCATAATTCATAATTAAAATACCGTTCCCATCAAATCGAAAGGCGCCGCCTCATAAATTTTCACATCGTAAAACCGGCCTGGTTCCAGCGTCTTTTTCTTATCGATCAACACCTCTCCGTCCACTTCGGGCGAATCAAATTCGGTACGACCTACATAATACGCAGGATCTTCCCGGTCGACGATCACTTTCAGTACCTCGCCCACTTTCGCTTCATTCACCGACAGGGCGATCCCTTCCTGCAACGCCATCAGCCTGTTCATCCTCTCCTGTTTCACATCCGCAGGCACATCATCGGCATAATGCTTGTAATTATAGGTATCTTCCTCGTGCGAATAGGGGAAAGCGCCAAGCCGCTCGAACCGGATTTCTTCCACAAAATCGAGCAGTTCCAAGTAATCTTCTTCCGTTTCGCCGGGATGCCCCACCATCATTGTAGTACGTAAATGGATGCCCGGCGACTCATCCCGAAAGCGTTGCACCAAATCAATAGTCTGCTGCTTGGTGATGTTGCGCCGCATGGTTTTCAATATATGGTCGCTGATATGTTGCAGGGCAATATCGAGATAGTTACAGACATTCTCCCGTTCGCGTATCACCCGTAACAGATCGTCCGGAAAAAGAGCGGGATAAGCATAATGAAGGCGTATCCATTCCACACCCTCTATGTCTGAAACCCGCTCCACCAGTTCGGGTAACTTCATCTGCCGGTACAGGTCAAGTCCGTAATAGGTGAGATCTTGTGCAATAAACTGAAATTCTTTCACGCCTTTGCCCGCCAATCGCCGTATCTCATCTTCAATCTCCTCAATAGAGCGCGACCTGTATTTTCCGGTGATCAACGGGATGGAACAGTAGGAACAGGTTCTGTCGCATCCTTCCGATATTTTCACATAGGCGTAATGGGAAGGGGTCGATAACGAGCGGTCAAATTCCAATTCTTTATAATAGGATTTACCCAGGTCGGAGATAAGGCCCCTCCAGTCGAATTTACCGTAAAACCTGTCCACTTCGGGAATCTCTTCCGACAACTCTTCCCTGTATCGTTCCGGGAGACATCCCATCACGAACAGTTTTTTGAGTTTTTTCCGTTTTTTCGCTTCGGCAAAAGAGAGGATCATATTGATCGATTCTTCTTTTGCATCGCCTATAAAACCACAGGTATTGATCACGGCAATATCGCCGCACGGCGTTTCGGGATCATGCTCCACGGTATATCCGTTGGCAACTAATTGCCGCATCAGTAATTCCGAATCCACAAGGTTTTTGGAACAACCCAACGTAACGACGTCTATCCTGTTATTAACCATTTATTATACCTTACAATAAAATATCTGACTGTCAATTATCTTATTTCTTAATCAAAGACACTAAACAGATTTAATTATAATTCCTATTAATATACATATTATCAATAAAATACAATATAAATAGTTTAACTTAATTTCAAATTGATACTTAATGCTTAATACCTTTTTTACTATTCGGAACGTTTTACTCTCCAAACAGGGAATCTACAAATTCTCTTCTGCGGAATACCTGCAAATCTTCTATTCCTTCGCCCAGTCCGATGTACTTCACCGGGATTCTGAACTGATCGGAGATACCGATCACCACGCCTCCCTTAGCGGTTCCGTCGAGTTTAGTGATAGCAAGCGCCGTCACTTCGGTTGCAGCCGTAAACTGTTTAGCCTGTTCAAAAGCATTTTGCCCGGTGGAACCGTCGAGGACGAGCAACACCTCATCGGGAGCGCCGGGAACAATCTTTCCCATCACATTTTTTATCTTGGTAAGCTCGTTCATAAGGTTGATTTTGTTGTGCAAGCGGCCGGCCGTATCGATGATCACCACATCAGCATTATGCGCCTTGGCCGAACTGAGCGCATCATACGCTACCGAAGCGGGATCGGAACCCATTTTCTGCTTGATTACCGGCGCCCCTGTCCGCTCGCCCCATATATCGAGCTGTTCCACTGCCGCCGCACGAAACGTATCGGCCGCGCCCAGATAAACAGAATATCCTTTTTGCTTGAACTGATATGCCAGTTTGCCGATAGTGGTTGTTTTCCCTACGCCATTCACGCCTACTACCATAATTACGTAAGGCTTTTTCCCTTCGGGAAGAGTGAATTCCGACAGGTCGTCGCTGTTGTTTTCGGTTAGGAGAAGGGCTATCTCATCACGGAGAATGGCGGTCAACTCGTCTGTTCCCACATATTTATCCCTGGCTACGCGCGCTTCAATCCGGTCGATGATTTTAAGGGTCGTTTCCACACCCACATCGGAGGTTACCAGTATCTCCTCCAGGTTGTCGAGCAGATCATCGTCGACCCTCGACTTACCTGCAACGGCGCGCGTGATCTTCGAAAAAAAACTCTCCTTTGTCTTTTCGAGACCCTTGTCCAGCGTCTCTTTTTTCCCTTTTGTGAATCTGTCAAAAAAGCCCATAGAACAATTATTAAAATATCTTTGATTTTTCCATCTATACGATAAGGCGCGGGCAAGACATAACTGAAATATTTTTTACATACCAAAGATCCGTCTTACATTTTGCAAACACATACTTTT
>JAISZV010000282.1 GCA_031284475.1 Proteiniphilum sp.
GCCTCCATACACCACATCTTGTTTAGGCATAATGTTACGATATTCGTTCGCACTTTTCGACAAGAGCGTATTGGCAATATCCAGATCGGCAAGGATACCATGATAAATATCCTGTTGCGAATCAAAAGCCGGCATAAAATAATCGGAACCCTGTTCGGCTTTGAGAGCGTCCTTATAAGGCGCATCACCCCAAATATCGGTGATCAGACCGAAAACATACGCCCTCATGATCCGGGCAACTCCTTCGTGGAACTCGTAACCATCCTGCACTGCCTTTTTGAAATACTCCTCGTTGTTCATCAAAATGTTGTAATAACCGTTCCAGCTATGCGAAAGGGTAGTCCAATCGTAATTATTATAACCGCCAAACCAACCGGTTTGCTGCGTATGCTGCATAATCCCTGAGAAAGTACCGAAACCGATATCGTAAATGGTCTGACCTACACTCGTCTGTATCGTAGGCAATAAAAAGTTCACATCCGCGATTGCCGGATCAACACCGTTCGGATTGATATTCAGTTCATCCAAATCCCTGCATGAAACCACAAATCCGAATAGCAGCGCTACAATTATGATAAAACTGTTTTTTAACTTATACATGACCCTATTTCGATTAAAAAGTAAAACTTAATTTAAACCCTACCGGAGCAACCCAAGGCTCGGCGTTAAAACGTTCTACGCCTTGTTTAAATCCTCCGTTACTACCCGATTGATAGGCTCTTTCCGGATCTATTCCCATACCGGCGCTTTTTGCCCAAAGCATGATGTTCCTGCTATATACGGAAATGTTCATATCTCTCATCCTCAGTTTCTGCGCTGTTTTATCGGGAACCCTGTAGTTCAGCGAGATCTCTCTTAATTTCACATAGTCTGCGTCAAAAATATTGGCCTCTCCAATCTCCCATGGATAGCTCATCACAAACGGCCTAAATTCAGTGCCTTCATTTCCAAGGTTTTCCTTGATAAGAATAAAATTGCCGTTATCGTCATACCGTCCGTACACACCGGGAGCAAAAGTTCCGTCGTATGCTCCGATGCCGGTAGAGAAATCGTTCCAATATCCGCCGAAATCAGAGGTAGGCCCACCGACAGGTCTCGGATTATTGGTATAAATCAACCTATCGGCGTTGCTTACCACCCAGTCGCGAAGCGCCTTACTTGGGATGCCGCCGAGCCCTTCGGGCGGAGTAACCATCTGGTTAAGCCAGGTATTCGAAACAACTCCTTCTGTGAGATACCGCCAGGTTTGCGACACATACTGTCCGCCCGACCTCCAGTCGAACGTCATACTCAAAGTAAAATTCTTGTAGGTGACGGAGGTCTGGAGGCCCATGATAAAGTTGGGATTATAGTTGCCCACTTTGGAATAATCGTCTTCGGATTGCCATTCGGCGTCTGCACTGTTCTCCGGCAATAAGGGATAGCCGTAGTATTCGGAATTTTTATCGGTTACCCTTAATATTTTGCGGGTATAAAGGTTTCCGATCAACCCATCCCTGCCCAAAGATTCATCTTTTGCATAAGCGATATTCCTCACCCTGGCTTCATCCCAGAACTGGACAAAATCGGTACCCTCCGACAATTCAAGCAGCCAGGTGTTATTCTTGGTGAAATTCACATTCACATCCCAGTTCCAGTCTTTGGTTTTAATGGGCGTAAAGCCAAGCATCAATTCCACGCCTTTGCTTTGCAACAAGCCGGCATTGACTTTAATGCTGTTGAATCCGGCCGATCCGGCCAACGGTACGCTAAGTATCTGGTTGCGGTTATCCTCCAGGTACCAGGTTCCCTCGAACCGCAACCGATTATTGAACATCCTTACATCCATCCCCACTTCGTAGGACGTAGACTCTTCGGGAAGCAGGATCGGATTTAAGAGATCTCCCGGCTTTCCAAGCCTGATAGCATCACCCCATTGTCCCGCATTATAATAGGTTGCGTAAAGGCTGTAAGGTGATGTGTCGTTCCCTACCTGGGCAATACCGCCTCTTATTTTGAAAAGATCTACCTTCTTTCCCATATCGACCATGTTATTCAACAGAAGACTCAATGAGGCGGAAGGATAAAAATAGGATCTGTTTTCCGCCGGAAGCGTACTGGACCAGTCGTTTCTTGCAGTCAGATCGAGATATACCATGTCTTTCCATCCTAAGTTAGCCATGGCATAAAGGCTGTTGATCGCCCTTTCGGAACGGGCATTGGAATAATTCAGCGAACCGCTCTCAATATTCTGAATAGTATATAAATAGGGAATAATTAGGCCCGAACCCGGTTTCGACGAATTGCTCACACTCGCCCCGTGAGAATAAAGGAGATTACCTCCGGCGGAAGCCGTAAGAGAGAAATCATCCCAACGGTTTTTATAAGTTGCCAGCACATCGGCATTGGTTTCAGCGCTTTCGCTGGTAACGATACCGTACGCTCCGTTATTGGGTTCTCCTGAGTATCCGGGATTCATCTTCGTTTCCCTTATTTCATCCGATTTGTTTAGGGCATATCTTCCCATCAGGCTCAATTGAGGGGTTATCTCCCATGTAGCGGAGATATTGCCGATAAGCCTGTTTCTTTTGAAACTGTTATTGACGCCGTATGCGAGGAAGTACGGGTTTTCCCATCCATCACCTATGGTAAGCACCTCTCCGCCGCCAAGATCATAATCTTTCATCTGACGAATATCGACATTGGGCGGCGTCCATGCAGCCCATTGCAGAGGATTGGCCCCCCGTTCCTGCGTGGACGGCCTGTTGTCCGCCCAGTTCTGTGTATAGTTGATGTCGGTACTCACCGTCAGGTTTTCGATCACCTTCGATGTGGCCGAAAGCGTCAGGTTATTCCTGTTGAGATCCGAATTGGGCACCAAACCTTTGTTGGTCATATTGGATACGCCGAGCCGGTAATTCACCTTGTCGCTGCTGCTTGAAATAGCTACGCTGTTGGTAGTAGTAATAGCGCTCCCGTTAATAAAATTCTTATAGTTATCGGGATAGGAAACCAATTCCGTAGGTATTGCAACACCGTTGGCGTCCAGCGATGCGAAAGGTTGAACCTGCCAGTAACCCTTATTCAGTTCCGGGCCTGCTCCGGCCATTTCCGATATACTGAAAGGAGGAATGATCCCATCGGAAAAAGATTGGCTGGTATAGCCCCTGGCGCCAAATCCAAAACGGCTCTGCACGTCCAGGTATTTTGACGGAATATCGAAAACGGTGTTGGAAACGACTTCCACTTTCATTCCGCCTTTCTTGTCCGACTTTTTCGTAGTGATAAGTACCACCCCGTTACCGGCACGGGTACCGTACAACGCTGCGGCGCTGGGCCCTTTAAGGATGGAAACACTTTCAATGCTCTCAGGATCGATATCCGAAATAGCATTTCCATAGTCGACCAGATTCCCGCTCCCAAAACCGCCGACATTATTCACGGAACTGCTCATAGGCACGCCGTCCACAACGAACAACGGTTGGTTGTCGGTACTCATGGAGGTGGCTCCCCTGATGATCATGCTGACCGTAGATCCTGTTCCTCCGGTTGAATTGATGGTCACCCCCGTCACTTTTCCCGCCATTGAAGTAAGCACGTTCTCGTGAACTACTTTAGCAAGTTCTTCCGAATCAAGCCTTCCGACGGAATAACCGAGTGATTTTTCTTCACGCCCGATACCGAGGGCCGTAACCACAATCTCACTCAACGTTTCGGTACTCTCCTCCATGACAATGTTAAGAGCGCTCCGTCCCGCAACAGCTATCTCCTGCGTTATGTATCCTATATACGAAAAAACAAGCGTTGCATTTGAGGGTACGCTAATTTTGTAATTCCCGTCGACGTCAGTGACAGTGCCCTCCGCGGTTCCCTTCAGAACGATACTGACGCCGATAAGCGACTGCCCGTCGGCGGCTGATGTAATCGTTCCCGTAACACTGATTGTATTTTGCCTTGTATCGTTTGTTTTTGCGAAACCGCTTCCTATGAATAGCAGAAGGAAGGCCATGAACAGCATCGCTTTCAACCGGCCATGATTTTTATTCATTTGCAAATTTTTTGCTTCCATTTTACATTGGTTTGATAAGTTTTAATTAACTGCTTCGAATGTAAGTATTGCTGCGGAAGTGCTTAAAGCAATCAAAGGATTTTGACTGACTATCGCATCAGGGGACAGCGTCATAAACATCACCAGCCTCATGGAATTGCTTGTTATTTCCTGCACAATAACTTTCCGGTGAAAATCCCGTATGCCGATAAATTCACCCGAATCGGGAAAATCGAGGGTCATCACTCCCGGATATGTAATAACCGGGATACCTGGAGGCTGTATACCGGTCGCGAAAGCAGGAACGGTAGGTATGGTGAAATCTTCGTTTTCATTCAATACAAATGTCGCTTCTTCGTCGGGAGTGTAGGTTGTCAAAGCAAAAGCATCCTGACCCAACGCCGCTTTTCCGCCTGTCTTGGTAATTTGGGACAATCCCATCTGTTGCAATACCATCGCATAGACAATACCACCGAAAGAGGTGCCGTCTGATGGGTTGTGCCTGTAACTGCCGTCATAGTAAAAGGTAAATTCATCATTATATGCTTCTGGAAGTCCGACATACGTATTAAAAGCTCCTGAAGGCAGCGATGGAATGTTAGGGGCGAGCAATGAGAGGCCTGCGTCGGAGTTCACCAATTTGTCATTGACGGTATGCGACATGGTAAGCTTCCATGTTTTACCGCCATACCCCTCGGCGGTATGATCTCCTGTCAACAGGGTGTAGGGGGTAAGTGAAACCGCTAAGTTCACCTTTACGGTCACAGAATTGCCGGTATTGTCTTTTGCCGTTAATGTGGCAATATAATAACCTCCTTCTTCATAGACATGTACCGGATCTTTTTCCGTACTGACGTTTCCGTCCCCAAAATTCCATTCCCAGTTTACGGCGCTATGGGTAAGCGCTGTAAAGGCAACCTGTTTTCCGTTTATACTGTGAAAAATCACAGCAGAAAGCGGAAGATCTGTCCGTGACCCATCATCCGAGCATGCCGGAAAAAAGAAAACCAGCAAGTACAAAAAAACGGATGTTAGATAAAATAAATTCTTTTTCATTTGTATAATTTTAATAATAAACCATTCATAAAATATAGAGAAATTAGGTGATGATCTTTTACAGTTTTACAAAAACTATTTCACAACGTGAAGAAATAAAAATAATATTACAGAGCTGTTAAGAATTTATTACATGTTTGTTTCCCAGCACGTTTTCTATTTCCTTCATCGCTTTTTCAATCTCGTTTCGGCGTTCCTTATCGAAATGAACGAAAGGCATTGCCGGAAAATCACTGCAAATGCCTGCGACGGACAAGGCGCATTTGAGCCCTATCAGATAACTGGAGCCATACTTGCCTTTACTGTAAATACCGGTAGATACCCGCATCACTTTTTGCTGCAGATGCCTGACCTTTTCAATATCATGAGATTTGGCCGCGTTATACAGTTGAACATACAATTCAGGGAATAAATTTGCCCCTCCGTTGACCCCTCCGTTGGCTCCCATCAATACCATTTCAGCGGTCATTTCTTCCGGGCCGACAAAGATCATAAATTCAGGATTATCTCTCATAGCGTACATCACGGCCTGAAGGTAAGCGCCATTGGAGGAACTGTCTTTAAAGCCGATCACTTTGTCATTTTGAGCGATCCGCTTAATCGTTTTAGGATCGAATGCCACTTTTGTGTGAACAGGCATGTTGTACAAAAATAACGGAAGGGGTAACAGGGAAACCAGATTTTCAAAGTATTCAATCAGCTCGGATTGTTCAGTGGCAAAATAATAAGGGGGTGTGGCCACAACGGCATACGCTCCGGCCTCATGCGCCTTTTGAGATAAGGCGGCGCTGTCGCTGATAGATGTGTCGGAAATACCGACCAATAGCGGTAGCCGGTCTCTCAGAATGAGGCTTGTCTCTTTTATCATCTCTTCGCGCTGTTTCATACTCAAACTTTGCGCTTCCCCGGTTGTACCCAGGATGAAAATTCCATGTACCCCGCCTCGTATTACATGCTCTATCAGATTGTTCAATCCTTCTATATCGACTCCGCCATTACCGGACAATGGCGTTACAAGAGGAACGATGATCCCTTCCAATAACTTTGATTGTCTGTCTTTCATATTCATTATTTTAAATTTTTATTCCCCTATTTACTCTATCCATAAATCAATGTCTTTTTCTATTCAAACCTTTTATTTAGTATATATCACTAAATCGTTTTAGCTATTGATTATAAAATAAATCTACCCAATCATGATTCATAAAATTTTTACTTTCTTACGCATGCCTCAGCGATGATTGCTGAATCACCAACTCCGGCTCCAAAAATACTTTTGATTTATAATTACTTTTCTTAATCCGCTTGATCAATATATCAATTGATTGTTTTGCTACTTGTTCTATCGGTTGTTTTACATAGGTTACCGGCGAATAAAAGAGATTAAATGCATCATTCCCGTTAAATCCCACTACCGCCACATCATCCGGTATTTTTACATTCATTTCATTTAAGCAATACAGTCCATTGGTGGCGAGCATATTAGTAAGAAACATCACGGCATCTACATGTTCCTTGTTGATCAACTCTTCCAATGCTTCCCTGATACCCGGTCTCGGATTCAGAATGTTTACCTTCCTGACATGAATATAAGCGCTTAATCCCGCATTTTTCATCGTGTCCTCATATCCCGAAATACGGTCTAATATGTGGTGCATTTCCGTATTATAAGCAATCAACGCGATGTTTTTATATCCTTGCCCAAGCAAATGCTCCGTGGCCAATTCCGTTGCCCTGTAATTATCCAGACAGGAGGAACTCAAGTCTATATCCGGAAAGTACCTGTCCAGCAATACTGTAGGAAAATGATTCTCATAAAGTCTTTGGACAAGACCCATCGAGCCGTCGCACGGGACTAATATCAACCCTTCCACTCCTTTGTTCTGCAGCACATCCACCAATCTCTCGGTATTTTTCAGGTTTTCATCCGTGCTGCTTATTAAAACGGTATAATTCAATTCACTTGCTCTGTCTTCTACAATTCTTGCAATGGCCGAATAAAAAGGGTTGGAAATATCCGTAACGATCAAACCGACCAATTGCGTTTTTCCGGACCGTAGATTTTTTGCGACGAGATTTGGTGCATAATGCATCTCCTTCGCAGTTTCTACCACCCGCTTGGCCACTTCTTCCCCGATCCTGTATTGTTCAGCCTTCCCGTTCAATACCATCGAAACAAGAGCAGGCGAAACACTTACTATTTTCGCAATATCTTTGATTGATACTCTTTTCCCCATTTCGTAACTAAAAGTTTAAATATTAGGGTGGTGATATAAAAAGTATGCTATTATAAAGACTTAGTAATGAAGGAATAAAGGATTAATTTTGTAAATGTAAATACAGATAACACTTTATTGCCCTCATTGCCGGAGTTCAAAGGTAAAAAGAAATGGGAGAAAATCGTCAAACAAACAAAATTATTTTTACAAGGAATGCGGACGACAATTTATCGGCGACCACGCCTTGCGTTACAACGGTTGCCATTCGAAGCTCAACCGGAAAATCCTGTAGATGCCGGTGCATGGCGTTGGCGTCAGAGATATTGCAGAAATTGAGAAGGTTAGCATCAACAAGGTACTATCGGGACTAGTTTGCTTCCATCATCAAATCAAGCTTTGACAAAGACATTACGACAGCCTGGAAGTAGACGAGTTTGAGACATATGTCGGCAATAAGAAAAACAAGGTTTGGCTTATATATGCTTATCATCGAGCCACCGGCGAAATGGTTGCTTATCTCTGAGGCAAGCGTAACTTGAAGACAACGATGATGTTA
>JAISZV010000291.1 GCA_031284475.1 Proteiniphilum sp.
ATTGATCCACTTTATAAAGAGGACACAATCATTAAATTGGCACATTAGTCACATTGGCACATTATTCACATTAGTCACATTGAACTCATGGCATTTATAAAAATAACGGAACAGTCGTCGCTATACAACAATTTGGAGCAAAAATCCGTCCTCGAAATTCTCACTGAGATCAACCGGGAGGATCGGAAAGTGGCGTTCGCCGTACAGAAAACCATACCTGAAATAGAAAAATTGGTGACAGGCATAGTGGAGAGGATGCACCGTGGGGGGCGGCTTTTCTATATCGGAGCCGGCACAAGCGGCAGGCTCGGCGTGCTCGACGCTTCCGAAATTCCACCTACCTTTGGTATGCCAGATACGTATGTGATCGGCCTGATTGCCGGAGGAGACGTTGCGTTGCGCATCCCTGTGGAGGCAGCCGAGGACAATCTCGACAAGGCATGGGAAGAACTCACAGCCCATAAGATCGATGAAAACGACGTGTTGGTAGGTATTGCCGCTTCGGGAACCACTCCTTATGTGATAGGAGCGTTACGCCGTGCGCGGGAAAAGGGTATCCTCACGGCAGCAATAAGTTGTAATCCCGGTTCTCCCGTGGCAGCCGAGGCGGAAATAAAGATAGAACCGATCGTAGGTTCGGAATATGTAACGGGCAGTACGCGCATGAAAGCGGGAACAGCTCAGAAAATGGTGTTGAATATGATCACCACGAGCGCCATGATCAAACTTGGAAGGGTGAAAGGGAATCGCATGGTGAATATGCAACTCACCAACCAAAAACTGGTGGACAGAGGCGCACGCATGATCGTCGATGAACTGGGATTGTCGTACGAACAAGCGAAGAACCTGCTGCTGCTCCACGGATCGGTCAAAAATGCAATCGACAAATACAAAAATCGGCAATAATCAGTAATCAACAGTAAATATTTGCAACATGGCAATCATCATACAAACCGATCAGCCCGATCTTCTACTTGATAAGATCTATGACGCGATAGAAAACAAAAAAGCGGATAAATGGATGTCAACGCCTGACGGACTTCTCACCTACGGGACGCTTCTGTGGAAAAATGAGGCTTTCTTCAGGCCTCAGATATGGGTGGACGACAAACAACTCCGTTTCGGGTTGATAAAGCGAAAAGACAGAAGACACATATCTTCAAAACTCTATGCAACCTTTCACGCGAAACTGGTTGAGACGCTGCTGGCCTGTTTCGACAGCGATTTCCGGAGCGTAACGGCTACCGCCGCACGCGCAGAACCCGACCAATTCTGATTTCACACAATTCTACCTGTACAAACAATACGATTCGATTGAACTATTAATTCCCTAAAAAACGCCGCCGGCTGTTTTTATTCTTTAATTTCAACTTTTAAACTTTCAGTTATGAACCGATTTTCAACGCTCTTATTACTTATCGTTTTATTCTCATCCGCAGCAGCGCAGGAAACAGCATACAAAACCCTTTCCGATATACCCTACTATCCGGAGGAGGTGCGCCTGCAAGACAGCTATATCCGCGAACGGTGCACGCTCGATATTTACTATCCGGCCAATAAAAAGGATTTCACTACGGTAGTCTGGTTTCACGGCGGAGGACTTACGGGAGGGAACAAAGAACTTCCCAACGCATTGAAAAATAAAGAACTGTGTATTATCGGCGTGAACTATCGTCTTGCGCCGAAAGTAAAAGCGCCGGCTTATATTGAAGATGCGGCGGCGGCAGTGGCATGGGTTTTCGGGAATATAAAAAAATACGGAGGCGATGCATCGCGAATTTTTGTATCGGGTCATTCTGCCGGAGGGTATCTTACCATGATGATTGGATTGGATAAACAATACCTTGCCGTTCACGGAGTCGATGCAGACAGCATTGCCGGCCTGATCCCCTTTAGCGGGCAGGCCATCACTCATTATGCGATACGGAAAGAGGACAATATCGGCGAAAAACAACCGGTTGTAGATAAATATGCCCCGCTGTTCCATGTCCGTGCCGACGCCTCTCCCATGCTGCTGATCACTGGAGACCGCGAACTGGAAATGATAGGCCGCTATGAAGAGAATGCCTACCTTGCCCGCATGATGAAACTGGCAGGACATCAACATACCCGGTTACTCGAATTGCAAGGCTATGGCCATGATATGGTTTACCCCGCATTTCCCCTGATGTTAAATGAAATAACGCGTATAAATCAGAAACGGAAATAATATCAGCGAAAAAGTTTCTTAAAAATAACCGCTCTATTTAAAATTTATTCCATATCTTTGGACACTAAACCCCAATATAATATGGATATTCTGCAAAATGCCGAACCATTGTTGCGAACCTTTTGGTATATCGCCGTTCCTGTTACCGTAATTTTTATTATCCAGACCATCCTTACGTTCGTGGGCGGAGATTCTATGGACGGCGTAGAAGCCGATTTCGAGGGTGATCTGAGCGACGGGGAAGCTCCGTTCCAACTATTCTCACTCCGGAATCTTATCAATTTCCTGCTTGGCCTCGGATGGGCCGGGATCGCATTTTATTCCGTCATCCCGAACAAAACATTGCTTATCATAGCGGCTGTGATTTCGGGTATTTTGTTTGTGGCGGTTTTTTTTATTATCGTCAGAATCTTTTTGCGGCTGGCCGAAGACAACACATTCAGAATGGAACAGGCGCTCAGCAAAACGGCCGAAGTATACCTGACCATCCCTGCAAACCGCACAGGGAGAGGGAAAATACTTATCAGCGTGGGCGGATCGCTGCGTGAACTGGACGCTATGACCGACGAGAAGGAACCTATTCTCTCGCAGTCAACCGTGAAAATCGTCAAAATTGAAAATAACAATATTCTAATCGTCGAAAAAATTTAAACGTATGTCACCCGAAACTCTTTCTTCACCCATGTTTTTGATCATCATCCTGGCGGTTGTAATCTTCGTCACTATTCTGGCGCTGGCGTCACGCTTTAAAAGATGTCCATCGGATAAGATACTGGTTATTTACGGACGTACCGGCGGGTCGTCGGCGCGATGCATCCACGGAGGCGGGGCTTTTATCTGGCCCGTCATTCAGGATTATGCATTTCTCGACCTCAAGCCGTTATCAATAGAAGCCAATCTCACCAACGCATTGAGCCGGCAGAATATCAGGGTAGACGTTCCTTCCCGCTTTACCATCGCCATTTCATCGGAACCGGAATTGATGAATACCGCCGCCGAAAGATTGCTCGGCCTTACTCCCGATAAAATAAGGGAACTGGCTTCCGATATTCTTTTCGG
>JAISZV010000311.1 GCA_031284475.1 Proteiniphilum sp.
CAATCTCATGTTACGCAGACAATCTTCCCGACAGCGTCGGGGGAACTTCTCTGCGTAACATGAGTCAAATAAAATGAATAATCGGGAATAACGTAATGGTTGGCGTTTTGTAAGCCTCATCTTTTTTCCTCTTTTTTTATACCGATTTCATCTTTTGTTGGATATAAGTTTGTAAATTTGCACGCTGTTTACGCGGTAATAACTTAAAAGTGTATAAAAAACCTGATTTGTGAGGATCGGTGGAGTGTCGCGTGAATTTTTATAAATAAAAGAATGATATGAAAGTACTTTTAGCAACGAGTAAACCATTTGCTTTACCTGCGGTGCAGGGGATTCAGCATATTATTGAATCTGCGGGTCATCAATTTGTGAAGTTAGAGAAGTATGAAGAGGAGAGTCAATTGCTTGATGCTGTGAAAGACGCAGACGCTCTGATTATACGGAGCGATATTGTCAATAAAGAGGCAATGAAAGCCGCTCCCAATTTAAAAATAGTAGTCAGGGCCGGAGCCGGTTATGATAATGTGGATTTGGAAGCGGCCACCGATTGCGGTATTTGTGTGATGAACACTCCCGGACAAAATGCCAATGCCGTAGCAGAACTGGTTTTCGGCATGATGATTTATGCGCAGCGCAACCGGTTCGACGGTTCGGTGGGGCATGAATTGATCCGCAAGCGATTGGGATTATACGCTTTTGGGAGCGTGGCAAAGATGGTGGCCAAGATAGCAAGGGGTTTCGATATGCCGGTGTATGCCTATTCTCCCATACTTACCCACGACGACCTGCGTAAAGAGGGCGAATATGGGGTAATCCCGGCCGATTCCAGCGAAGAACTGTTCCGGAACAGCGATTTTATTTCCCTTCACATGCCCTTGCTGGACGATACGCGGCGCTGTGTCAACTACTCCCTTTTATCCCTGACCCCGCAAGACGGGTTTCTCATTAATACGGCGCGGAAGGAGTTGGTAGACGAGGACGACCTGATCCGCATCATGGAGGAGCGTCCCGCTTTCCAATATGCAACCGACGTGAAGCCCGACAAACATGATGAATTCCTGCAAAAATTCCCGAAGCGTTATTTTACCACCCCCAAAAAATTAGGCGCACAAACTGCGGAAGCCAATAAAAACGCGGGATTAGCCGCCGCCAATCAAATTGTGGCTTTTTTCCGGGACGGCGACGAATGTTTCAGGGTGAATCAATGAAATAAGCATAATTTATAACTCAAAAATACAACCGTATGCAAAAATACAATTTTAATGCCGGCCCGTGCGTACTACCCCGGCCGGCCATTGAATCGGCCATTGAAGCAATCCGCGATTTCGACAATACAGGAATAGGTATCCTGGAAATATCGCACCGTACTCCCGGATGGGAGCGGATCATGAAAGAGACGGCGGATTTGTGGAAAGAACTGCTCAATATTCCCGATAATTACCGGGTGCTCCTGCTGGGCGGAGGGGCCAGCACACAATTTTTCACCGTTCCGGCCAACCTGATGAAAAAGAAGGCGGCCTACCTGCAAACAGGCACTTGGGCTAAAAAAGCGGTCAAAGAAGCGAAGTTTTACGGCGAGGTGGAAGTAGTGGCTTCTTCGGAAGATAAAAACTACGCCTATATCCCCAAAAATTATACTATCCCGGCGGACGCCGATTATTTTCATATTACCACCAATAACACCATTTTCGGTACGGAATTGCATGAAGATATTGACAGCCCGGTACCTTTGGTAGCCGATATGTCGTCCGACATTATGAGCCGCCCGGTAGATGTGTCGAAATACGCCCTTATTTATGGTGGAGCGCAAAAAAACGTAGGACCGGCGGGTGTGGCTTTCGTGATTGTCCGCGAAGATATACTCGGTGAGATCAACCGCCCGTTGCAGACTATGGTCGATTACCGCACCCACATCAGCGACTCCGAAAAAAACCGCTCCATGTTCAACACTCCCCCGGTATTTTCCATTTTCGTGATGCATGAAACACTGAAATGGCTGAAAGAGTTGGGAGGCATGGAAGTAATCTACCGCCTCAACAAAGAGAAAGCGGCGCTTCTCTATGACGAGATAGACCGTAACAGGCTTTTCGTGGGTACCGCCGCCAAAGAAGACCGCTCCATCATGAATGTGTGCTTTGTAATGAAAGAAGAGTACAAAGACAAAGAAGCCGCTTTCTTGCAATTTGCCATAGAGAGAGGCATGGTGGGTATTAAGGGACACCGTTCCGTGGGCGGTTTCCGCGCCTCTATTTATAATGCTTGCCCCAAAGAGGCTGTGGAAGCCCTGATCCGGTGCATGCAGGATTTTGAAAAACAGGTCTGATTACCCGTTGTAATAAATTGTAAAGAATTGTCTTTCTGATTATCCGCTGTAATTAGATTGCTGGGAATTACCTTTCTGATTCCCCGTTGTAATAGACCGTAGAGAACCGCTTCCGATGGAGGCGGTTCTTCTTTTATGATTATTTAACCCGGCCTTTGTTGTAAAAAGAAGCATTGTTTACGAAAAAACCGTAGATTTGCATCATTAACACAAATAAAAAAGATATGGAACGGTTAACTTATCAGGAAGAAAGTGTAATGTTGCACGTGTGGCCACTCAACGAATGCGCCATTAAGGATGTAGTGGAAAGAATGGAAGATCCGAAACCGCCGTACACCACGGTGGCGTCTATCTTCAAAAACCTTGAGGATAAAGGCTACCTTGAAAAGAAGCGATTCGGAAATGTGAAGGTATTCAAACCCGTTATTTCGGAATCGGCCTATAAAAGGTACTTTCTATCGGGAGTAGTGCGGAGCTATTTCGATAACTCTTACAAAGAACTGGTTTCTTTTTTTGCCAAAGAACAGAAAATTACCGCAGATGAACTTGAGGAGATTATTCGCCTGATTGAAAAAACCCGGAAGTAGATATTTGTTTCACGTTAACATGCACACGCCATGCACCCGTTTTTTACATACCTCATACAAGTGAATATTGCCCTGGCTTTGTTTTATCTCTTGTATGTAATTGTATTCAGGAAAGATACCTTTTTACGGCTGAGACGCTTCTTTTTCCTGTCGGTGATTCTATTTTCGCTGCTCTATCCGTTTTTCGCCGTTTCCGCGCTAAGCGACGCATGGCCTTTCCGTCTTACCGGCTTTCAGGAGGGCGCTGCCGCCGTATTTATCGGTGAGCCGGCTATGGCCGTGATAATGGATGAGGACGTTGTTGCACCGGCGCATATTCCGTGGAAAGAAATTTTATTCCTGTCTTATATGGCTATCACGTTTGTATTCGTGTTACGGTTTTCGCTTCAACTTTTGTCCATTTACCGCATCCGGGCAAAAAGCGAGAAACAGGTTGTTTCGGGGATCCCCGTGTATCAATTGAAAAACGATGTAACTCCTTTTTCTTTTTTCGGCCTGATTTTTATCCATACCGGCAATCATTCCGAAGCCGAATTGTCCCATATCTTACTGCACGAACAAACGCATGTGCATCAGCGGCACTCCATCGACATTATGCTGATTGAATCGGCGTGCCTGTTTTCCTGGTGGAATCCGTTTGTGTGGCTGATGAAGCGGGAAATGGCCATGAACCTGGAATACCTGGCGGACAACGGCGTGTTGCGCGAAGGAGTGGACAGCCGGGAATACCAGTACCATCTTTTACAATTAACTTATCATGAAACTACGGTTCAGATAGTAAATAACTTTAATGTATCACAACTAAAACAACGAATTATGATGATGAACAAAACAAAGTCGCCGGCATTAAAGCTGGTAAAGTATGTTCTTATGCTGCCGCTGTTCTTCCTGTTTATAGCGGCGAACAGTATCTATGCAGCCCAAAATGAAGCGAAAACGGCAGCGGCTCACAACCTGCCCGAACCTCCGCCTGAAAAGAAAGTAGCGGAAACAGACGAAGTGTTTATTCTTGTAGACGTTCTGCCCGAATTTCCCGGCGGCACGGAAGCCATGATGAGATACTTGGTAGACAATATCAGATACCCTGTTGAAGCGCAAAAAAAAGGAATTCAGGGACGGGTGATTTGTTCTTTCGTGATCATGAAAGACGGCAACATCAACGACATAAACGTGGTGCGTGGCGTAGATTCTTTATTGGATGCGGAAGCGGTGCGCGTAATCCGGACAATGCCCAAATGGAAACCCGGAGAACAGCAGGGTAAAATTGTAAATGTAAAATATACAATACCGTTGGTTTTC
>JAISZV010000353.1 GCA_031284475.1 Proteiniphilum sp.
GTTCAACGAACAAGCCTGTCTCTGCCTGGCACAGCTTTATATCGCACAGCAAAAGCTGACGGAAGCCATCGAACTGCTGGACGAGGCGATCGAGTTAAACCCCCATTCGGCCGTCATATTCCAGGAACGTGGCAAAGCCAGATTACTGAATGGAGACGAAAACGGATCGGCGGAAGATATGAAACAGGCCCTTCAACTTACCTCCGGAGAAACAGAGGGCTTCAACGGACAAACCAGCAATCCCGAAGGAAGTTCCAGTGGCATACTGGGTGATTTGGGGTGATCATCCGTTGAGTATCGCAGAGCCTTACCTGTGATCAAATCTCTTGGAGAAATAATTCCCCATACACTGAATGAGAAAAACAAACAGAACCAACAGAACCAGAACCATATTCATTATTTTCAGGTCATAGCCCACATATCCATATTGATAACCGATCTGCCCTAATCCTCCGGCTCCCACCGCTCCCCCCATAGCAGAGTATCCGACAAGCATAATCAAAGTGATAGATGCTCCATTGATAATTGAAGGTAGCGCTTCCGGCAATAAAACCTTTTTCACGATCTGAAAAGGCGTTGCCCCCATAGACCTTGAAGCCTCTATCAGGCCGGAAGGAATTTCGAGCAAGCTGTTTTCCGTCATACGGGCGATAAAAGGCGCAGCTCCGATGCTCAAAGGAACAAGGGTGGCTGAAACGCCTATGGAAGTACCGACAATTGCACGGGTAAAAGGAATCATCCATACAATAAGTATGATGAAAGGGACTGCCCGGAAGATATTTACTACGGAAGACAGAACCCCATAAAAAAGCGAATTGTCTTTGATCTGCCCTTCACGTGTTATGAAGAGCAAGACTCCCAAAGGCAATCCCAAAAGAAAACTGAAAAAGCCGGAGACAAAAGTCATAACAATAGTCTCCCATGTTCCAATCAAGAATAGATTCACTAATTCATCAGACATATCCCAATACAATTACTTTCATGTTTTTACTTTCCAGATACCGGATGGCCTGAACTTCCTCTTCGGATTGCCCGTTGAGCTCGATGATGATAACCCCGAATTTCACTCCGCATATATAATCCATCTGTGCACACACGATATTGCTGTTCACATTATACAACTTAGCGATGTTAGACAGGGTGGCATCAGCCTCAGACCGCCCTGATATTTCGAGTTTGACCAACAGGTGTTTTCCCGTATAAAATTCTTCGGTCAGTCTATCCAAGTAACCCGTTGGTATATGCACATGAATGGATGAGTCGATCAAATGCCTGGTCAGCTCGTGTTTCGGATGGGAAAACAGATCAACGACAGTTCCCTGTTCTATAAGCTTCCCCTTGTTCAGCACCGCAACTTCATCGCAGATTGTTTTCACGACTTCCATTTCATGCGTGATCAAGAGTATTGTAATGTTCATTTTTTCATTGATACCCTTCAACAGCGCAAGGATAGCGTATGTTGTCGCAGGGTCTAATGCACTCGTCGCCTCATCGCAAAGGAGAATCTTGGGGCTATTGGCCAATGCACGGGCAATAGCAACCCGTTGCTTCTGTCCTCCCGAAAGTTTTGCCGGATAATCGTACATTTTGTTTTCCAGGCCTACAAGAATTAATAGTTCCGATACCCTCTTTTTGATCGCATCCTTAGGCGTTTTATTCAATTCCAATGGGAACGCCACATTATCGAAAACAGTGGCGGAGGTCAACAAATTAAAATGCTGAAAGATCATACCGATATTCCGGCGGGCGACAGTCAGAACCGACGGCGACAAACTCATCATATTCCGGCCATCAATATATACTTCTCCTGATGTGGGACGTTCCAATAGGTTCACACAGCGGATAAGCGTACTCTTTCCGGCCCCTGACTCCCCTATTATACCATATATTTTGCCTTCGGGAATTACCAGCGACACATTGGATAAAGCTACAGACGTAGTTCCTTTGCTTGAAAAGTCTTTTGTTATATTTCTTAATTCGATCATATAGATGTTTAATCCGACAGTAGATCATTTTATTGAAGATACAAAATTACCCACAAAGACTTAACCGTAAAATACCACATTTGCGGTATTTACAATGAATAGGAATCACCATACCTTTGCAGACATCATTCGTTGAATGAGTTAATAAGTCAAATTTAAAAAGAATCAATTATGGAAAATTTATCTTTAAGTGAAGAGAGCAAGTCACACCGGTTATTCGAGCTATCCGTTTATATTGCAATGCGAATGTGTTGTTGATCTTTCCCTTTATTCCGGTCTAAACATAACGTTGATATTTTGTCGGATAGACGAGGTGTCTTGTGTATGCGGATTTTTTATTTATTATTCTCTGTATTGTCTGAATAATATCTTCTCTAAAATTAAATACTTATAATAAAAAAGAACACTCCCTTCTCCGACGGCAATTGGCATTGGAAGTGTTCTTTCATTATTAATATAATGAATATGGCAAATATACTTAATTTATTTGAAAGCAATGATCAACCTCCACGTATTAAGAAACATTTTAATGTGTTTTTAGGATTGTTGATGTTATCCACGTTTGGATTATATTCCCAAACCGTCATAAAAGGAAAAGTTGTGGATGGAATCGCGAAAGATCCCGTAATCGGAGCTTCCGTAGTTCTAAAATCAACAACGACCGGCGTTCTTACAGATATAAACGGGGCATTTACGCTACAAGTGACAAAAGCGCTCCCTGTAACATTATCCATTCGTCTGGTAGGATATAAGACTCAAGAAATAGACGTTTACGATGCTGAGGAACCTATTCTGGTAGCATTACAGGAAAATTCAAATTTCCTGGATGAGATTGTAATAACGGGATATACAACCCAGCAGCGGAGATCCGTTAGCGGGGCCATAACTTCCATTAATCTCTCCGACGGAATAAAAGAAACTACGGCCTCAGGATTTGACCAGCTACTTCAAGGTAAAGTTCCGGGAGTACAGGTTTTATCAAATACCGGAGTGCCGGGAGGTGGCGTTATATTCCGTGTCAGAGGAAGTAACTCCGTTAATGCGGGAGTAGATCCTTTGTATATCATTGATGGGGTTTTCATCAGCAATCGCAACCTGGTATCTACAAATATGGGCGGACAATCGCAATCAAATCCGTTGGCAGATATAAACCCTTCGGATATTGAGAATATAACCGTACTTAAAGATGCGAATGCAACAGCCATATACGGTTCGTTAGGGGCTAACGGCGTGGTTATTATCACAACTAAAAGAGGGAAGCGGGATACAAAGGCAAAGATATCCCTGACGCTCTCCCATGGTTGGGCAAGCGCCATTAAAAAATTCAAATCGGCAACCGGTCCGGAAACCGCGTTGTTAGCCA
>JAISZV010000060.1 GCA_031284475.1 Proteiniphilum sp.
CCGGGACACACATCCACACAGTTGCCGCATCCGAGGCAGTCGAGCACATTTACCTGAATACGGAAACCCATATCGGCAAATTGTTTTCCCTGCGCTTTCAGTATCTCCACATCTTCGCCTACTCCCTTCTGCTCTTGCTCATCGAGCATGAACGGACGAATGGTAGCGTGGGGACACACATAAGCGCACTGATTACACTGAATACACGATTCGGGATTCCATGCCGGCACGTTCACCGCTACCCCGCGTTTTTCGTAGGTAGTCGTACCCATTTCCCAGGTACCGTCCTCGCGTCCGGCGAAAGCCGATACGGGCAGGTCGTAACCGCGTTGGGCATTGACCGGTCGTACAACTTTCCTGATAAATTCGGGCGCATCGTCGGGCGTACCGGTAGAGACCTCTATACCGCCCCATTCCGGGAGAACTTCCACCTCTTCTATTTCCCCGCCGCGATCCACCGCGGCATAGTTCATCTTCACCACTTCTTCCCCTTTCTTTCCGTAGGATTTCACAATGAACTTCTTCATCTGCTCCACGGCAAGCTCGTAAGGGATTACGCCGGATATTTTGAAGAACGCCGATTGCAGAATGGTATTGGTACGGTTGCCCAATCCTATCTCGGTGGCGATTTTCGTAGCGTTGATGATATAGAACTTTATATGATTCTCCGCAAAATATTTCTTTACATGACCGGGCAGATGACCGGCTACTTCTTCCTTAGGCCATATTGAATTGAGCAGGAACGTGCCGTTCTTCTTCAGCCCTTTGGTCACATCATACAAATGCAGGTAGGCCGGCACGTGGCACGCTACGAAATTGGGCGTATTCACTAAATAGGGCGAACGGATGCGATTGTCTCCGAAACGGAGGTGCGAACAGGTAAACCCGCCCGATTTCTTGGAATCGTAGGAGAAGTAGGCTTGTACATATTTATCGGTATTATCGCCGATGATCTTGATGGAGTTTTTATTCGCGCCCACCGTACCGTCGGAGCATAATCCGTAGAATTTAGCTTCGTAAGTAGTTTCGTCCATAGATATCTCCTCCTTGAGGGGAAGCGATTTGAATGTAACATCATCTACAATACCAATGGTAAAATCGTTTTTCGGTGTATTCATGGAGAGATTGTCGAAAACCGATATGATTTGCGCAGGGGTTGTATCTTTGGACGAAAGGCCGTAAATTCCCCCCACAATCTCAGGCGCTTTATCTTTCCCGTAAAAACTATCCTTTACATCGAGATAGAGCGGTTGCCCGGCGGCGCCCGGCTCTTTGGTGCGGTCGAGTACGGCAATGCGTTTCGCCGTTCCGGGTACCGCCGACAGGAACGCTTCGGCTTTGAACGGACGGTAAAGGTGAACGGCTACCATTCCCACTTTTTCCCCTTTTTTATTAAGGTAATCCACCGTTTCGCGGATGGCCTCCGTAACAGAACCCATAGCAATAACAACCCTCTCGGCCTGCGGATCTCCATAATAATCGAACAACTTATATTTACGCCCGGTTATGCCGGCTAATTTTTCGAGATATTTCTCCACTATGCCGGGTACTGCATCGTAAAACGGGTTGGAAGCCTCGCGCGCCTGAAAATATATATCATCGTTCTGCGCCGTTCCCCTTGTAACAGGGTTATCTGGATTCAAGGCCCTTTCACGGAACGCATTCAAGGCTTCCCTGTTGATGAGCGGAGCCAAATCGTCGTTCGACAAAGCCTCAATCTTCTGAATCTCGTGCGATGTGCGGAATCCGTCGAAGAAATGGAGAAAGGGAACGCGGCTTTCAATGGCTGCCAAATGCGCTACGGCTGCCAGATCCATCACCTCCTGCACCGATCCGGTGGCAAAAAGCGCAAAACCGGTGGGCCTCGCGGCCATCACATCCTGATGGTCTCCAAAAATGGATAGGGCATGTGACGCCAACGCGCGCGCCGACACGTGAAATACCCCCGGTAGCAACTCTCCCGCTATTTTGTACATGTTGGGAAGCATCAGCAACAACCCCTGTGATGCGGTGAACGTGGATGTGAGCGCGCCTGCCTGTAAAGAGCCGTGTACGGCTCCGGCAGCGCCGGCTTCCGATTGCATCTCCTGTACCAGTACGGGCTGTCCGAAAATATTTTTTCTTCCGGCAGCCGCCCATTCATCTACATATTCGGCCATGGTGGACGAAGGGGTTATAGGATAGATCGCTGCCACCTCGCTAAACATATACGCGACGTGAGCGGCGGCCTGATTACCGTCGCAAGTTAAGTATTTTTTCTGTTTTGCCATAATTATAGGATGATACTACTAAAAAAATTGTAATCTTAGTTAATATATTGCTGTATATCTGTCATTGAAACTACGAAATTACGACAAAAAAGTGGAAGCAGCAAACCATAGTAATTTTTTGTTTGTAAGGCGTGTATTTATTCCGGCACATAAACAAGGCGGAAACCGGCGTACAGGGTGGTATTGCTTACGGCGCTATCCGTAAATTGCGCTTTTAACTGTTCCCGTAATATTCTCCTGCCGGATTTCCCTCGCCGGCAACCGAAATAAATTTCTTGCGAAACATTATATTAACTCATGTTACGCAGTCTTACCGTTTTCGTAGCCTTGACTACTCCCGTATGTGAGGCTCAAGCATTCCCGTATGTGAGGCTCGAGCATTCCCGTATGTGAGCCTTGACGCAAAAGACATGACTTTGCGTAACATGAAATATTAATTAATGTAAGTAAGTCTCCATAATTAAGCTACATGATCTTTGATCTTTCCCATACTTACCATTGCGGTTAGTATTGTAATAACGCATTTGGAGCCTAAAAATTATCATTTAAACTAATTTTGTTGAACTACTTATAAGATAATTGACAACCAATAAACTCTATTTTACGGAAATTTTATTTTGTTGGATTATTCTAATTGATTATGTTTGCAAACAAAACACAAACCAAGCTCATGTTAGATAACATTGTACAATTTTTTGAAAGTATCAATCCGGTTCGGGCTGCACTTTACGCTACTATTTTTACCTGGCTGATAACGGCTTTGGGCGCATCGTTTGTGTTTTTATTCAAGCGTATGAATAAAAACATTCTCGACGGTATGCTTGGTTTTACCGGAGGGGTGATGGTAGCGGCAAGCGTATGGAGTTTAATCATCCCGTCCATTGATATGAGCGAGGGCGCAGGTTTTGTGAAAGTTATCCCTACCGTTGCGGGTTTTTTAGCCGGCACTGCTTTTCTGTATGGGATAGACAAAGTATTACCCCACATGCATGTCAATTTTAAAACGGCAGAAGGCATAAAAACGCCCTGGCAAAGGACTACTCTGTTGACTTTGGCCATAACCCTGCATAATATCCCCGAAGGATTGGCCGTGGGCGTATTGTTCGGAGGCGTAGCGGCGGGAATACCCGAAGCCTCCATAGGCGGAGCCGTGGCTTTGGCGCTTGGTATCGGCCTGCAAAACTTTCCCGAAGGAATTGCCGTGGCGATGCCTCTACGAAGAATGGGACTGAGCAGATCCGAAAGTTTTATGTACGGACAAGCGTCGGCCATTGTAGAACCTGTTGCAGGCGTACTGGGCGCTTTGGCGGTTACTACATTTACGCCCATATTACCTTATGCTTTGGCATTTGCCGCAGGAGCCATGATTTTTGTGGTAGTGGAGGAAGTGATACCCGAAGCGCAGCAAAACAAAAGTTCCGACGTCGCTACCATTGGTTTTATTATCGGTTTTATAGTGATGATGACATTAGATGCGGCATTAGGATAGCATCATTCCCTCACCGTCAGTTCGCCGCGCAGGGAAACCGGCATAAGCCGGTTCACTTCCGCCGGCGTTTTCCCTTCGCCGAACAGGATCATCAACTTAGCTAAGGCGGCTTCGGTAGTGACGTCGTACCCGCTCACTACCCCCAGTTTCTCCAAGCGCTGCCCGTTCTCATAACGGTGCATCTCCACTCCCCCGTAGAGGCACTGCGTAACGTTGACAATCACAATTTCCCGTTCTATCGCATTGTGCAATAACTCCGTAAACCACGGATAGATAGGCGAGTTGCCGGTGCCGTAAGTTTCCAACACAACTCCTTTCAGGCCGGGGATTTCGAGATGCGCCCGCACCGCCGCCTCGGAAATACCGGGAAACAGTTTCAAGATTACCACATGGGGATCCATCGCATAATTGAAATATACCGGCTTCCCGTAATCGGGCTTAAGGATGAATTGATTGTTGTACTGGATATTTAAACCCGCCTCGCCCAGATAGGGATAATTGGGGCTGGTGAATGCGCTGAAGTTATTGGCATTGATCTTTATCGTACGGTTTCCGCGCATCAACAGGTTTTGCATATAAATACACAGTTCCGGAACGATAGGGCGGCCGGCAGCATCTTTATCGGCCGCAATCTCAAGGGCGGTGATAAGATTTTCCTTCCCGTCCGTCCGAAGTTTTCCGACCGGAAGCTGCGATCCGGTCAGGATCACCGGTTTGGTAAGATTCACCAACATAAGGCTCAATACGGATGCAGTATAGGCCATAGTATCGGTGCCGTGAAGAATTACAAAACCATCATACACATTGTAATGATCCTCAATTACCCGTACCATCTGTTGCCAGATAGAAAGCGACATATCCGAAGAATCAATGGGAGGATCGAACAGATAGGTTTCCACAGTGAATTTCAACCGTTTTATTTCCGGCATATTCAAACGGAGGTGGCTGAAATTAAACGGTTCCCAAGCCCCGGTTTCTGCATTCTCCACCATCCCGATGGTTCCTCCCGTATAAATAAGGAGTACTTTCGCATTGCTATCAATCATAGTTGCTCTCTTTTGAACACAAAAGTAGCACTTTGTAATGTTAATCCTATCTTTTTGACAGGAATTTTATCATAGCGCGGCGAAGTTTCTTTGATCAACAAATCATTTTCCTCTTATTTTATCCTATTCATTTTTACGAATCAGGGATAAATGCCACAGCGTATATATGTTTTCCGCTTTTTCCATTACCGAACTAAACGCGAATTGAGTTGTTTAGTTTAACATAACAATCAATTAAGCAAAATGGCTACACATTCTATTCAAACGGTTTGGAGAGAAAATAATATTTTCGATACGGAGATTGACGGGCATACCATCACTATCGACCTGGCAGAAGAGGCGGGAGGCAATAACGCAGGGCCAAGGCCAAAAAAGCTGCTTCTGGCCGCGGCCGCAGGATGTACAGGATTGGATGTGGCGGAGATTATCCGCAAAAAGAGGATCAGGCTAAAGAGTTTTGATATACGCATGGAGGCCGAAATGACCGAAGAACATCCCAAACAATATAGAACCCTGAAAGTGATTTACGAATTTGGGGGCAGCGATCTTCCGAAAGAAAAGTTGGAGCAGGCGTGCAAACTATCATTTGAAAACTATTGCGGCGTATTGGCCATGTACAAAAAGGCAGTCCCTGTAACCTATGAAGTAGTGATAAAAAATCCGTAAATTTTCCGTTACGCATTACGGAAAATTTTCCATATCTTTTCGTAACTTTGTGCAATATTCGCGCTGTACACGTAATTCAGTTTTGTCGTCATTATTAGCGCTTCGCACGTTATTCATTTATTATCCACTTCGTGATAACTACCGAATGTTTGCGATAAACTGAATGAGAAGTTGAATTTACGGAGTAAATTTGAATAACAACCGAACCAAATATTAAAAATATACTGAACTATGCAAACAATGGACACTTTTAATTTTGCCGGTAAAAAGGCATTCGTACGTGTAGACTTCAATGTTCCTCTCGATGAGAATTTCAACATCACAGACGATACACGTATCCGCGCAGCTATTCCTACACTGAAAAAAATCCTGAAAGACGGCGGCAGCGTAATCATAGGATCGCATTTAGGCAGGCCGAAAGGCCCGGCCGATAAATTTTCGCTCAAACATATCCTTCCCCGCATATCGGAACTCTTAGGAGCGGATGTGCAGTTTGCCAACGACTGCATAGGCGAAGAAGCAGAAGCCAAAGCCGCTGCGCTGCGTCCCGGAGAAGCATTGCTACTCGAAAACCTTCGTTTTTATGCGGAAGAAGAAGGTAAACCCCGTTTGTCTGCCGACGCCACCGAAGAAGAGACCGCCAAAGCAAAAAAAGAGGTAAAAGAATCCCAGAAAGAATTTACAAAAGAACTGGCTTCTTATGCCGATGTATATGTAAATGACGCTTTCGGGACAGCGCACCGCGCGCATGCTTCCACAGCGCTGATTGCTGATCATTTCGACGCCGGCAATAAACTCTTCGGGTACCTGCTGCAAAACGAGATCACCGCCGTTGAAAAAGTGATGAACGAAACGCAACACCCTTTCACAGCTATCATGGGCGGTTCAAAGGTATCTACCAAAATAGAAATCATCAAGAACCTGTTGGATAAGGTAGATAACCTGATACTTGCAGGAGGAATGACTTATACGTTTGCCAAAGCATTCGGCGGAAAAATCGGCGGTTCCATTGTAGAGGACGATAAGCTCGATTTGGCGAAAGAGCTTGTGGCACTGGCAAAAGAGAAAGGCGTAAACTTAGTGCTGGCCGCCGACGCAAAAATTGCAGACAACTTCAGCAATGACGCCAAGACCGGTTTTGCGCCGGTAGATGAGATTCCCGACGGATGGGAAGGGCTCGACATCGGCCCGGAATCGGAAAAAGATTTCACCGAAGTGATCAAAAACTCCAAAACCATCCTGTGGAACGGCCCTGTAGGCGTGTTTGAATTCAACAACTTCGACAAAGGATCGCGCGCTGTTTCCAACGCGATTGTAGACGCTACCAAAAAAGGGGCTTTCTCCCTTGTAGGCGGCGGCGACTCGGTAGCTTGTGTGAACAAATTCGGACAGGCGGATGAAGTTTCGTACGTTTCCACCGGTGGCGGCGCTCTGCTTGAAATGATTGAAGGCAAAGTGCTTCCGGGAATCAAAGCGATAAGAGGGTACTGATCTTTCCCTTTAATTAAAGATAATAAGGGCGGAACTCATGGAGATTCCGCCCTTTATTGTTTACAATTCCATCTACACGGATAGGAACTGCAATTCCCAATGAATTACCCCGCAGCAAGCTGACGGGGTATCAGCAAGGAATAATTTTCTATTTCTCTCCCAAGCGGCGGGGAATGAAACCCAAAGAGATGAAAGAGTTCGTAATCGCGCTACAAAAACGAAGCCCCCTTGGAAGCATCTCTCTTTTTATGTGCGAAGATCATCATTATTTCAATACTTGAGAAATCAGGATACAACGTGTAATAAACAGGGTCGTCGGGCGAAGCGGCTTTCAGTTTTTCTTCGGCCAGGTGAAGCCTTTCCCTTGTAATAAAATCGGTAACGGCCAGTTCGCCCGTCTCAACATATTTTGCCAGGTGGGCGCCAACAGTAGAAACAGCCAGATTTCGCTCTCCGGCTATTTCTTCAATCGTTTTTCCCGAGCGGAACATTTCAAGAGTCAAACGGCGGCTGCCTCCTTTCTGTTTATTTTCTTTCTGCTTGTCTTCTTTTTGTTTTCTTTTGGATGCTTTCTTTTCCGCCAAACGCGATTCCAGGCCATATCTTTTGCAGTATGCCCGGATTACCGGCAAAAAACTATCTCCGTATTTTTCCACTTTGGCCGGGCCGAATCCGGTGATTTGAAGCAACTCCTTTTTGTTTTGGGGCAAATACTCTGCCATCTCATAGAGCGTCTTACTGCCGGCTACCATATAAATCGGCAAATTCCGTGGTTCACAGATATTATTCCGCTCCTCCACCAGCAGGCGGTACAAGCCGGGATGCGACAGGTCGGGCTTGGTTGAGTCTGAGGCGGCATAAGCGTTTACGCTAAAAGAAGGAAGTATAAAATTGTTTTTCGCCTCAAAATAGGCCTCAATGGTTGTATCGGACTTTAATTTACCCAGGAGATGCTTTTTCAGGGCCAGATCGGAAAAAATATCCTGGATTGCCTCGTTATATTCGGCTGCGTGTGCACGGCTATCGGTAGAAGCCGGCGACTGCCGCAGGTCGGCTATCAACATATCCATTTTTTCCACAAAGAAACCGCTTGCAGCGTTTACCCGGTTTCTTAGATGCTCTTCACTTACAGGATGCTGGCGAATGATAGAATTTAACTGTACCTGAAATTTCGACGCCACCTGCTCCATCTCCTCCAGTTTTTGCCGGATATTTTGCAAATAGGGCGCCGTTTCGTTATTGAACGACTCTCCCATCTCCTTGATCTTCGACGACAAACGCTTGCTTTGCGACAAAACGCCGGTAAAATCGAAAAGCGACAACAAAAGGTGAGAACGATAAGCATTGCGCGATTCATCCAACTGCTTTTCGAGCGCCTCAGCGCTCTGCTTATTTTTCTCATGATCTATAATCTGGCGATCATTGCGAATACTATCCGGATGTATTTTGCTCAACAGAACAACGCCTTCCAGCGAGCGGCACCGGCTCAATGCCACGTACACCTGCCCCGGAGCAAAAGCCTGTCCGGCGTCTATCATCACTTTGTCAAAGGTAAGCCCCTGGCTTTTATGAATAGTAACGGCCCATGCCAGGCGTAAAGGGTACTGTATAAAACGCCCCAGCGTGTTTTCTTCTATCTGTTTTGTTTCCGGGTTTGCCGAGTAGCCTATATTTTCCCACACGGTACGCTCTACCTCAATATACTCATTCCCATCACAACAAACAATAATACGGTCTCCTTCAATTTTATCGACTACGCCCGTTTTCCCGTTATAGAAACGCGCCGCCTCGGTATCATTCCGAAGAAACATCACCTTTGCTCCGGGTTTCAATTCCAGTTCCGACTCGGTTGGATAGTTCCTCTCGGAATACTCGCCCTCTATTTTGGCCGCAAACCGGGAGGACTCGCCCTTTAATTTACCCAACTCCCGTGTATTGATCTGATCCGCTTTATAATTATGTGTAGTGAGAACAATATAATCGTCCTCTTTTTTGGGTACAAACAGCGGATCATAACGTTTTTCGAGCATCCGGAAACTTTCAGGGGAAAGGCAATCATTCCGTATCTCATTCAATACCCGTATAAAATCGTTGTTTGTCTGACGGTAAATTTTCTCAAATTCGATATACACAGGCGAATCCTGCATAATCGCCCGGCTGTGAAAAAAATAGGGACTTTGGTAATATTCCGACAGCAAACGCCACTCATCTTCTTTCGCTACAGGCGAGAGCTGGAACATATCGCCGATAAAAACGACCTGCACCCCGCCGAAAAGCCGGTCGCCCCTGTACCGGAAATGGCGCAGAGAGGCGTCTATCGCATCCAGCAGATCGGCGCGCACCATGCTTATCTCGTCAATCACCAGCAACTCCAGTTCCTGTAATACCCGCCGGCGATGTCCCCGCATCTTTGTCTGGCTGATCAGTTGTTTTCTTCCTTCGGGCGTGGGGAAGAAAGGCGTAAGCGGTAATTGAAAAAAAGAATGGATCGTAGTTCCCCCTGCATTGATCGCCGCTACGCCCGTAGGCGCAACCACTGCCACTTGTTTTCCGGATATCTCTTTCAGACGACGAAGGAACGTTGTTTTTCCGGTGCCCGCTTTTCCGGTAATAAACAAATTCCGATCGGTGCGAAGTGCAAACTCAAATGCTAATTGACTGTTGTCCATTTCTTTTTTGATGATTAATGAGAGTTACAACGGATCGCAAAACATAGCCGGATTAATGCTTTAGTTGTAATCATACGGCTTGCGAAACTTGAGTTAAACAAAAATAGGTTAAATATAGGATTCTCCCAAATTTTAAGATAATCAATCAGGGTCGGCAGATTCAAATAGCAAGTGCGAAAATACTAAAGATATTTGAAGAATCTCTCTTTCGGCGAAACGAAGTCGAGTTTTTCTCTCGGTCTCCGGTTTATTTTATGTTGAATATCCCTAAT
>JAISZV010000086.1 GCA_031284475.1 Proteiniphilum sp.
CCCATAATTAAGCTACATGATCTTTGATCTTTCCCATACTTATCATTGCGGTTAGTATCGGAATAACGCATTTAGAGCCTAAAAATTATCATTTAAACTAATTTTGTTGAACTACTTAACGTAATTAAATTAAACCATTATGTCGTCAACTAAAAAATGTGTTTTCCTAAAAGAAATTGGAATTATTACAGGAGGGGCTTTTATTGGTGCTATTATAGTTTTCTGTCTTTATAATTACGTAGCAGGTTTTTTTCTTGATGATCTGCCAAATTACTATAAATGGATAATAGCAATTACTTTTTTTGTTTTTGGCCTCTTTGATGGGTATTTTATTCTTTGGCGCGTAAAAAGACTCAATAAAAAACAATAAAAAAATTGCTTTCCTCTAAGCCAAAGTTAGTTTCTATTTCCTTTTTGGGGTTTGGAATTTATTGAATAAACGCACCCGGAAACAAATTCCGGGCAACTGAGTCGCAGTAGAACGCACTCCGATGTCAATTCCGAAAAACTGCAACGCAGTAGAACGCACCCAGATGCCAATTCCGAAAAACTGCAACGCAGCAGAACAGAATCCGAAACAAATTCCGAATAACTTGCGTGCCGGAACAAAACATAAGGTTAATTGACCACCCGGAAACTCCCATCCTGCAACATATATAATAGCAAAAGGTTCTTTAAAATATATTTGTATTGTTTCGCCATTATTTTAGTAACTTATTGCGATATGGGTTTAATTCAAGCCCCTTTTGCAAATACAAAGATATATTTTTGTATCAATAGTTTATTAATTATGTTTCTCCGTACCTCAAAGCGTTACGGAGAATTTTTGCGTGCCGGAACAAAGCATAAGGTTAATTGACCGCCCGGTAACTCCCATCCTGCAATAATATTACATTATACCGCTGCAAAGGTTCCGCCGAAGGCCCCGACTCCACATTACCGAGGCCGAACATGGTCACAAAAACGGAACCGCATAAAGCGCATTTCACTTTACCGTTATACCCGTGCCCTTCATAATCCGGAACCACCGTTACCAGCCTGTTGTCTTCATGGGGACAGCAGAGATCAAACGCATATAAAATCCCGGTCGCATCCGAAACGGCCAATACCCCCGCATAACCGAAACGGTCGGTATCAAGACGCCGGCCCTTTTCCGTAAATACTTTACAGGATAACGGACTGTTCAGTTCAATATCATAACCATTCGGGTCGATCCTGAAATTGACCGGCGCAAAGGGCACAGTCCGGCGGGGCGTTTCTTCCCCGCAGGACGTTACGATCAGGAAAATGAGTAAAATACGTTTCATCCGATCGTTCTGCTTATAGCATAGCCCCGTCGAGGATCGCGTCGATCTGCGCCAGTTCTTCCTCCGAAAAAGAAGTATTCTCCAACGCTTTCAGATTATCTTTCAGTTGTTCCAAATTACGCGCGCCCACGATAAGAGAGGTAACCCTTTTATCTCTCAACGCCCATGCCAGCGCCATCTCCGCCATGCTTTGCCCGCGTTGTCCCGCCAACTCGTTCAACTGTTTCACCTTATCCACCAGCAACGGGGTCACCTGCTCTTTCCGCAGGAAACCGGAAGGATCGGCCGCACGTGAATCTTCGGGAATGCCGTTCAGGTATTTACCGGTAAGCACGCCCTGCGCCAACGGGGAAAAGGCGATAAATCCGGCGCCGAACTCTTCGGTTATACCCAAAATATCCGCTTCGGGCAAACGATTGAACATGCTGTATTTATCCTGAAAAATAAAACAGGGGACATCCCTCTCCCTGAGATAGTTCATCGCAACCCGCGCCTGGATGGGCGGGTATTTGGAAAGGCCCACGTAAAGGGCTTTCCCCTGGCGCACAATATCCGCCAGCGCCTGCATCGTCTCCTCTACCGGCGTATTGGGATCGTAGCGGTGCGAATAAAAGATGTCGAAATATTCCAGCCCCGTACGTTTGAGGCTCTGATTGATGCTGGCCATAAGGTATTTTCTCGACGAACCGTCGCCATACGGCCCGTCCCACATCAGGTGTCCCGCTTTGGAGGAAATAATCATCTCGTCGCGATGAGATGAAAGGTTCTCTTTCAGGATTTTCCCGAAGTTCGATTCCGCGGAACCGGGAGGCGGCCCGTAGTTGTTTGCCAGATCGAAGTGGGTTATGCCTTGCTCAAAAGCATGAATAACCATTTCGCGTGCTGTCTCATAATTATCGGCAAATCCGAAATTATGCCAAAGTCCCAGCGATATTTTAGGGAGTTGCACGCCGCTGTTTCCACAATAAGAATAATGCATCATACTGTTTTAATGTTAAGGGTTAAGAATATCTCCGTTAAAGAATATGTGTTATTACATTCTTTTTTCAATTTCAGCTTCCGATATCACATTGATCACCGTCTGTCCGTCGGGCGTATAGGTAGGGAAAGGAGACGCAAACAGTTGGCTGACAATAAGCAGCATCTCTTTCGTAGTCAGCGTACGCCCATAGGGAATAGCCGTCAGGTTGGCGAGCGAAAGCGCTATCGCTTCCTGAATTTCCGATTTTACATCACCCCCCGTCTCCATACTTTTACCGATCATAGAACGGATCAGCGCGGCAGGGTCGGCATTTTCAATTTCCGAGGGGACAGCCTGTACGGCAAAACTGCCGCCTCCGAGATCGCTCAATTCAAAACCCAACGCCTCCAGGTCATCCATGACGGAAGGCAGGGCAGCCGCTTCGGAAGCCGGCAGGTTCAGTACTTCGGGGAACAATACCCGTTGCGATATCCCTTTTTTGTTCCTTATCTGCTCTAAGTATTTATCGAAGAGAATACGCACATGCGCCCGGTGTTGATCGATGATCATCAGCCCCGATTTCACCGAGGTGAGTATATATTTCTGTTTATACTGATAATGTTCGGGAAAAAGTTCCGTTTCAGGCAGATTCCGGTCGCTCCCCTCCGGTTTAAACAATGTAGCGGAGACGTTGTTCTCCGCCCCGGCAGCCGGTTCGTTCTCTTTTTCAAATCCGCTGTAAAGTTGCTCCCACCCGAAAGCGGGCGCGGCAGGCTTTGAGGTTTCCGGACGGCGGCTGTGAAAAGGATTATAACCGGGATCGACGCTCACCCTCGGCATCGACGAGGCATGAGAGGGGTTGTAGACCGGGATTTCGGGCGCATCGTCCCTGTCGAAGTCGATAGTAGGGATCGCATTGAACTTCCCCAACGATTCTTTTACGGTTACCATCAGTATTTGCCAGAGCGCCTGTTCGTTCTCGAACTTCACTTCGGTCTTTGTAGGGTGGATATTCACATCAATCGTATCGGGATCGACCTGAAAATAGATGTAATAGTCCGGTTTCTCATTGGCGGCGATAAGCGGTTCAAACGCCGTGGCGACCGCTTTGTGGAAATAGGGATGCCGGATATACCGGCTATTCACAAAAAAGAACTGATTCACCTTTCCTTTCCTGGCAAATTCGGGCCGGATCACATAACCGTGCATCTTACCGAGCGAAGTCTCTTCATCGATCTCTATCAGTTGCTGGTTCGTATTTTTCCCTTCGATTTGAATGATGCGTTGCCTCAATCCCGTTTTCGGCAGATGGAGCGTTTCCACGCCATTCTCTACAAGGGAGAACTCCACATCGGGATTTACCAACACAATACGTTCAAACTCCGTAAAAATATTCCGCCGTTCCGATTCGTTGGATTTCAAGAACTTCCGCCTTGCCGGCACATTGTAAAAGATATTCTTCACGGTGATGGAGGTTCCGGCAGCGGCGGCAACTATCTCCTGTTTCTCTACTTTCGACCCGGAAATGAAGAGTAACGAGCCCAACTCATCCTCTTCCCGCCGGCTCTTCACTTCAACTTGGGAAATTGCCGCGACGGAAGGCAGCGCTTCACCGCGGAACCCCATTGTAGTAAGGGCGAACAGATCGTGCGCACTCTTGATCTTGGAGGTAGCATGGCGCTCGAAAGCCATCCGCAGGTCGGTGGCCGACATTCCTTTTCCGTCATCAATTACCTGTATAAAAGTGCGCCCGGCATCCTTTACATGAAGCGTGATATGCGTAGCGCCGGCGTCGAGCGAATTTTCAATCAGTTCCTTCACCACCGATGCAGGACGCTGTATTACTTCACCCGCGGCAATTTGATTCGCAATGGAATCAGGAAGGAGATGGATGACGTCTGCCATAGGATATATCTGTGCTATCTAACGTAAAACCAGAAAAAGAAGACCGCAAAAAGAACCGCCAATATAATGATGAGCCATCCGTTATTGACGAAAAAGGGATTCCCCCCGTCGCTTTCCCTCTCTTTGCGTTTCTTCAGGTGGCGCGTTTGGGAGACAAATTCCGTCTTAAAGTCTTTTTTTTCGGGCGCTTTTTCTTCCGGCAATACACCCATCTCCCTTTTCACCTTCTCAATCCGGGCTTGCAGTTTTTTTTTACGCTCTTCTTCTTCCGGATTGTAGAGGATAGGCGTATAGTTGAATTTACGCGGTTTCCTGTTGTAATAAAAAAAGAAAACACCCATAATAAGCTGCTGTTTGGTTTATACAAATATAATGAAAGCCGGGAGAAAAGCCAAACTTGTTTGATATTTTCCGAGGCGCGCCTTATATTATGAAAAAATTAAAAATCCTGCCTGACAAGCAAATCGCGCCGCATCAGAGCGTAACGTCTTCTCTCTTGAAACGTTCCCGGCGGGGTTCGGTTGCTTCGGAACTGCGCCGTTCATTGCTGCGGAATATATCATCAGGGCCGGAAGGACGCAAATAATCAAGCCAGGCAAATCCTTCCAACCGGTTCTCTCCGGACTTTAACAAAGGCAGGGGCGTGGTGGAGGCTGTAGTCGCCGTCCAGGTTTTCAATTTTTTGATCTGTTCATTTTCAATATCTATCGTCAAATAGGCGCTCTCCATCTTATTCAGCCCGATGATAGTGCTGTCCTCCTTCACCAGATAGTATAACGACGTTGCGTTCCCTTCCGCGAATACCTGATAGATGTCCCCGTTACGGAAGAAAGCGGTCATATCTCTCCCGCTCAACTGATTATACTGATCTTCCTCTTTCCTGTCCTGAACAGCCAGCGCATAATCCTTTACAATGGCTTTTTCGATGGTGGAGTCGTTCAGGAAAATATCAATCCGGTTCCCCAGTACCTGGTTATTATCGCTCCAGATCACAGGATCACCGATCATATAGATCGTAGAATCGGCCGAGGCGTAATGCAGGGAATCGCACACTCCCTGAAGATCCGAACGGTAGAACCGCACACCGTAGAAAGCTTTCACCACGCGGTGTATCGAATCGGTGATCATGATCAGGGTATCGCCGTGCACGAACAGGCTGTCGCTTTGGGAGTAGTCGATAGCATACGCCATATCGGCAGCCATCCCATACTCCGTTTTCTCATCGTAATAGCCGTAATTCCCCCTCAGGATAGACTTTTGCGCCCTGTCTTCGAGGAACATATTGCCAAACACCTCGCCGATACCGGCCTGGCGGTTATAAAGAATGGTGTCGCCGATGAGCACTTTCATTCCGTCGTTGCTATACACTTCCGAACGATCCAACAACTTGGAATCGTCCGTCACGGTGTTGTACCATCCTCTGCTTGTATACACGTAACCGCTGTCGGACACAATGCGCGAAGGGCCCAGAATATCGGCAAACTTCGACTCGGTATTGTATTTCAACGTATCGGCGTAAATGATGTAGTCTTTATTGACCAATTTAACGCTGTCGCTGAACAACGCCTCTTTGGTATCGGGGCTATACTGGCCCCAGTAGGAGGTTAGTTCGTTTTCCTCGTCCACCAGCATTCCTCCTTCAAAATAGTAACCGAGATTGGCCGTACGGTCATAATCGAGACTGTCTGTAAAAAGCGTGGCCGTACGGTCTTCCATCCGTATATTATCGCGAAGCTTCGCCAGCCGGGTATTACCGTTGTAATGCAGGTAGTCGCCATAGACAAAGATGGTGTCGCCCTGTTCCATCTTCACATTACTGAATGCTTCAAAAGAGTTGGCTTGCTGGTAGAGATAGGCGCTGTCGCAATACATGAGCGCCCCTTGATGAAAGAAGACCACATTCCCCGTAAGAATTTCCGCGTCGAAGCCGCTTCTTTTGCTCCATAGATCGGCCTGCCTCATCTCCACGATCTCCACAGCGGGATTCGCGGCGGATCGTTGCGCGGGAGGCTGCTGCGTATAGGCCGGCGCTGCAATGATCATAAGCAGACCCGGCAGGAGTGCGCCTCCCCGGAAAGATTGCGAGCCTTGTTCTTTCATTACCGTAAGAAAGCGTTTACTTTAACCACGCCTGGTATTTATACTCGCATCCCTGCCACTCCGGGTCTATGCGAACATACGTTTTTCTGATCTTATTCTGGAGCCATTCATCTACGAGCTTCTGCTGTTTGGCGTTTTCAGCCATTTGTTTGATGGTCTGGTAATCGTTATTGATATTGGCCTTGTGCCCTTCGTTACGATCCGTGATCTTGATCATGGCTGCCACCTGGCGACCTTTGTCGTTCATCATAATAAACGGTTCGGACTCCTCTCCTTTCGCCATCTCTCCCGCAATCTTTGCAATATCTTGATTCAGTTCATTCAGTGCGAAACGGGGCGTTCCGGAGTTGGCGCTCCTGGGGGTGTTGTTCACCATGATCCCTTTATTATTACGGGTGTCTTTGTCGGCGGAAAGGTAAGTGGCCGCATCGTCAAACGTGATCTTATTCTTCATGATACCGGTTCTGATGGAATCGAGACGGATCAGCGCCGTATCGAGCGATACCTGCGGCACTTTGGGTTTTAAGAGTATATGGCGAAAATTACCCATATCGTTTCTTCGTTCGACCAGCTGGATAATATGAAAACCGTACTCTGTTTCTACCACATTCGATACTTTCTGCGGATCGTTCAGGGCGAAAGCTACATTGGCAAATCCGGGAGATAGCGTAGAGCGGCTCATAAAACCGAGTTCCCCGCCTCTCTGCGCGGTTCCCTGGTCTTCGGAGTGAACTAACGCCAATGTAGAAAGGGTATTCTTCCCGCTGGTTATCTGCTCCGTAAAATCGCGCAGCCGGGCTTTCACCTTATCAATCTCTACCAGAGGAATTTCCGGCTCCACAGTGATGATCTGCACCTCCAGCGTGGTAGGGATAAAGGGGAGGCTATCCTGCGGGAGACTGTTATAATACTTGCGGATTTCGGAAGGCGTCAACTGTACGTTCCCGAAATGTTTCTGTTGTACTCCTTCAATAAGCTGCTGCTCACGTATCTGCTCGCGCATATCTTCCCTGATGGTGGCGATGCTCTTACCCCAGTACTCCTCCAACCTCTCCACAGAGCCAACGGAAGCCGTATATTCATTGATCATATACTCAAGCGTACGGCTCACCTGCGATTCCTGCACCGTGATACTGTCTAATTTTGCCTGGTCGAGAAACAGTTTCCTGATGGCCAACTGTTCAGGGATAAAACAATAGGGATCACCTTCGATACGCTGGTTCTGCATCAGTACCTCTTTACGGTATTCTTCCACTTCCGATTTGAGGATGGCTTCATCGCCTACCACCCATACGATCTCATCGATCACGTTATTTTGGGCGACCATCACACCCGGAGCGGCTGACAACGCTATAAGAAAGAACAATATCACTGAATATTTCATTTTGACTGATTTGACGATTTACTGATTTACTGATTTATTGATTTGCCGATTAAATTATCACATCATTAAGTTAATTACACTTATGCCTGTTTCACGAGTCAATCCGCATACAATAATTGGCGTAAAAGTAATGATAATCCCCTTAGCAACAAAATAGTTTGATGGTTAAAAGTAGTTATAAAGGTTTGGCGGCATGAAACAAGAGGCTGTATCAAAATAGGAAATAGGCTTTTGAGAATTGAATATTTGGAATTGTTCTCCGATAGGAGTACGAATACAAAGAGGGTGAAATCACATTGTGATACACCCTCTAAAAATATAAAAACCGGCATTATCCTTCAATGGCTGCCTGAGCCGCCGCCAGACGCGCAATGGGCACGCGGAACGGCGAACAGGAAACATAGTTCAGCCCCACCGTATGGCAGAACTTCACCGATGAGGGCTCGCCCCCATGTTCCCCGCAAATGCCGCACTTAAGGGTAGCTTTAACTTCACGTCCTTTCTGAACAGCCATTCTCACGAGCTGCCCTACCCCGTTTTGGTCGAGCACTGCAAACGGATCATGTTTGAGGATTCCCTTATCGATGTACATCGGCAGGAATTTAGCCACATCGTCGCGGCTATAACCGAATGTCATTTGCGTGAGGTCGTTTGTCCCGAAAGAGAAGAAATCGGCCTCTCGAGCGATCTTATGTGCAGTAAGCGCCGCCCGCGGGATCTCTATCATCGTACCGATCTTGTATTCCACCGAATCGTTCTTTTCGGCAAATACTATACGGATGGTATTCTCTATAATATCTTTCTGCGCTTTGAACTCATAGACGATACCGGTAAGGGGAACCATGATCTCCGGAACGGCTGTAAGGCCTTCTTTCTTCAGTTCAATGGCCACCTCCATGATGGCGCGGGTTTGCATCTCCGTGATTTCCGGGTAGAGGTTACCGAGGCGGCAACCGCGCAGGCCGAGCATCGGGTTCGACTCCATCAGGCCTTCCACCCGTTCGTGAATATCTTTGTAGGAAATGCCCATCACCCTGGCCATTTCCATTTGTCCCTTTTCATCGTGGGGTACAAACTCGTGCAGCGGCGGGTCGAGCAGGCGAACGGTAACGGGCAAGCCGTCCATCGCCCTGAAAATTCCTGCAAAATCCTTTTTCTGCAACGGGAGTAATTTCTCCAATGCTTTCCGTCGCCCTTCCTCATCTTTGGCAAGGATCATTTCCCGCATGGGAACGATCTTATCCTCTTCAAAGAACATGTGCTCGGTACGGCACAGGCCGATACCTCTCGCGCCGAAATCGCGTGCCACAGCAGCGTCGTGCGGAGTATCGGCATTGGTTCTTACATCCATGCGCGCATATTTATCGGCAATCTCCATCAATTCGTTGAAATCGGCGTCCGGTTCGGCGTCCTGGGTTTCTATTTTACCCTCGTAAACATAGCCGGTAGAGCCATCCAACGAAATCCAGTCGCCCTCTTTCAATACCTTACCGTTAATGGTCATTGTACGTTCTTTATAGCTGATCACCAAATTATTGGCAGCCGATACGCAGCATTTACCCATTCCCCTTGCCACCACGGCAGCGTGGGAGGTCATCCCGCCGCGGGCAGTAAGGATTCCCTGCGCCGAAGCCATCCCGCGCAAGTCTTCGGGCGACGTCTCAATACGGCAAAGGATCACCTTTTCACCTCTTTTGTTCCACTCTTCGGCCTCATCGGCATGGAACACCACCCGTCCGGCGGCCGCCCCCGGCGAAGCAGGCAGTCCATTGGTCAGCGGCTTTGCCTGTGCAAGCGATTTTTTATCGAAAACAGGATGGAGCAACTCATCCAACTTTTCGGGATCGCACCGTTTCAATGCGGTTTTTTCGTCAATATATCCCTGGTGAAGCATATCTATGGCGATCTTCACCATCGCCGCGCCGGTACGTTTTCCGCTACGGGTCTGCAACAGCCAGAGCTTGCCGTCCTGAATGGTAAATTCAAGATCCTGCATATCCTTGAAATAATCCTCCAGCTTTTGTTGCACTTCTATCAGTTCCCGCGCGCATACGGGAAGCGCCTCTTCGAGCGAAGGATATTTTGCAGCGCGCTCCTCTTCGGAAATGCTTTGCAGCTTCGCCCAACGGCGTGATCCTTCAATGGTGATCTGCTGCGGCGTACGTACTCCGGCAACCACATCTTCTCCCTGTGCATCGACCAGATACTCGCCGTTGAAGATATCTTCCCCGGTGGCTGCATCGCGGGTAAAAGCAACGCCTGTAGCGGAAGTCTTTCCCATGTTGCCGTATACCATGGCCTGCACATTCACGGCCGTTCCCCACTCTTCGGGGTAGTTGTTCATCTTACGATAAAGGATTGCACGCTCGTTCATCCAACTGTCGAATACGGCGCATACGGCGCCCCACAACTGATCCCAGGGATTTACCGGGAAATCATTACCGGTATTTTTCTTTACGGCGGCCTTGAATCTTTTTACAAGCTCTTTCAGGTCGTCCGTGGCGAGTTCCGTATCTAATTCTATTCCTTTCGAGCGTTTCATCTCTTCCATGATCTCTTCAAAAGGATCGATATCGTCTTTACTTTGGGGTTTCATTCCCAGCACCACATCTCCGTACATCTGCACAAAGCGGCGATAGGAATCCCATGCAAAACGTTCGTTGCCCGATTTTCCGGCAATTCCTTCTACTGCGTCATCATTCAGGCCAAGGTTCAACACCGTATCCATCATGCCCGGCATGGATACGCGCGCGCCGGAACGGACAGATACCAGACAGGGATTTTCCTTGTCTCCGAATTTTGTTCCCGTCAGGCTCTCTATCAGGGCAACGGCTTGTTCAACTTCCTCCTTCAGGCAGTCTACTACATAATCCTTACCCAATTCGTTGTACTCCGTACAAACCTCCGTGGTGATGGTAAATCCCGGAGGAACAGGAACACCGATCAAATTCATTTCAGCAAGGTTTGCTCCTTTTCCTCCGAGCAGGTTTTTCATATCCGCCCGCCCTTCGGCTACTCCGTTTCCAAAGGTATAAACTCTCTTTTTCTCCATTTGATGTAAAGTAATGATGAATTAAATGTTAAAATTTTATTGTTTCCGTTACATCCGGCAAAAATAATGAAAGCCGGAGGCATATTTTATATTCTGCAAAAATAGCGATTTATCTAAAATATATGTCATTATGATAGATTACTTTTCTTTATAAGATTTTCTATTGCACCTCTTTTATGGAATCAGGCTTGAATAATTCCTCCGCATCCGTTTTTAAAAGTTCCACGGAATCAGGGGTTAGCGAGCTTCCGGCAGGGATGTCCGGGACTGCTTTTAAGGAGTCTGTTTCCGAAGAGGTCTGTATATCTCTCAAATATATATTGTACAACTGAATATGCGGCGCCATACCGGTGGAATCCTGCAAGCGGACAAAACCTGTTATTTCGGTGATCGTATCGCCCGGAATATACTTTGACGCGGAAAATTCGTAAGTTTTATTCTCCTTTATATGCTGAAACCGGTAAATAGTAGTGTCGGAATAAACCAATGTAAGCAATGATGTAAAAACGGAGGAAAACCCCGAAGGAATCCCTATTGCGCTGAATGAGAACAGGAAATCATTTCCCGTGACTTTGGATGAAAGCTCGGTAGAATCTAAGCGGAATCTGAACCCTTTTTTCGGATCCGGCATTGAGAACGTATAGAAAGGCGGCAGATAAGATGGAGGCAGCAGCGCCGGATCGTCCCGATTCTGTTGCGCCATCAAAGCGTCGATCCCTTGCCTGACACGTTGCAGGCGCACCTTCACCGAGTCGTTCATCTTCAGGTAGAGGTCAATTCTGTCGGAATACCACGACAACGAAGTGTCCCATTGTGCCTGGGTAGTTTTATGCGCTTTGAATATTCTATTGATGTACGCTTCTTTCTTTTCGGAGGAGTCGAAATTCCGGTAGTCGTTTTCCATAGTCGCTTCGGCGATATACACATCATACATCAGCCGTTCCATCCGCTTTCTGTTCAATACCTCCTTCGGACGGTTCTGACAAGAATAGGCCAGCCCGCCTAACAGGATGAACAGGAGCAAATATGAAACGCCTTTTTTATTCTTCACCGTCGATTTTCAGATCTTGTTTTTCTTTTCTCAACTTTTCCTGCTCACTCTTCGAGAGCAACGAATAGGACAATGTTTTTCTGTAAAAAAGCAGAATCAGGATCACTCCCACAGTGATCGCCGAGTCGGCAATATTAAAGATAAACCGGAAGAAAAGAAATTCTTTTCCTCCCAGAAACGGCGCCCAATCGGGGTATGTGCCGCTGATCAACGGAAAGTAGAGCATATCTACCACCCTGCCGTGAAGAAGGGACGCATAGCCTTCGCCCCAAGGTACGAAAGAAGCCACATGCCCCGGATAACTTGACTCAAAAATAACCCCGTAGAAGACGCTGTCTATGATATTTCCCGTCGCGCCGGCCAGGATCAGCGCCATACAGGCAATGAATCCGGCGCCGTAATTCTGCTTTATCAGCCGTAACAGATATATGATAATAAAAACAACAGCGACGATACGGAAAAGCGAGAGAAACAATTTTCCTCCCGCTTCAATGCCGAACGCCATTCCGTTATTTTCCACAAAATAGATCTTGAACCAATCGAAAACATCAATGGTATCATACAATCCCAGATGCGTCTTCACCCATATTTTGGAAAGCTGATCGACGAAAAGCACCATCACAACAACGATTATAGCAATCCAACTCTTTCGCATACTACTCTTCATTTCTTGTCCCCCGTTTTTTATCGACATGGAATCCTTGAACGGAATATTGTTTTCCTCTTCAATTTTCACAGATACCGGTCGCTTCTTCATTGGGAATTGATTATTTCTTTTTTTGCGCCTTAGCCTCAATGCTCAGCGTGGCATGAGGCACCGCGCGAAGGCGTTCTTTCGGGATCAGCCTCCCGGTTTCGCGGCATATACCGTATGTTCCGTTCTCAATGCGCACCAGGGCGGCCTGCAAGTTCTGAATAAACTTCATCTGGCGTTGCGCCAACCTTCCCGCCTCCTCTTTGGAGAGGGTGGAAGCGCCTTCTTCCAGCACTTTATAGGTAGGAGAAGTGTCCACCGTATCGTTTCCGTCGGCGTTGGTGACGGCGGCACGATAATTTTCATACTCCTGTTTGGCTATCTGCAATTTTTCGTTGATGATAGCGCGAAATTCTTCCAATTCCTCGTCTGAATATCTTGTTTTTTCACTCATAATAATTTGTTGTTTATGGCTGTGTCTCTTATCGGGATCAGAGTTTAAACTACAACAACCGGAGTTTTTATAATGTTCACGTATAATTTTTATGCAAAGATAATGAAAGCCGGGAGGTAAGCCAAACTTGTTTGAACTTATCCGTGGCGCATCTTATGCTCTGCAAATATACATATAAATCAAATAATTCTCAACTGTTTTTTACAATACTGATAGTGAGCGTCTCATCATCGATTTCTATCTCATCTTCGAGCCGCTCGTCTACAATAATGATCTCATCCGCCAACACCTGATTCCTGATATAACCGGCATTATGGACGATAGCCTCGTCAAAAGCAGGATCGGACGAAAGCCTGACGGTGATGCGGTCTGTGATCTCAAACTCTTTCGCTTTGCGCAGGTTTTGTATTCTGTTCACCAATTCGCGGGCAATCCCCTCTTCCTTGAGTTCGCCGGTAAGCGTAACGTCCAGCGCCACCGTCAACCGCCCTTCGTTGGCCACCAGCCATCCCGGAATATCTTCGGAAATGATCTCCACATCATCGAGCGTTATCACCGCTTCCTGTTCCTCAACAGATAAACCGAACCGGGCATTCTTTTCCAGTTCACGAATCTCTGCGGGCGTCATCTCCTGTATTCTCAAGGCGAGTTGTTTCATTATTTTCCCGTAGCGCGGCCCCAGTTTTTTGAAATCGGGTTTCACCCGTTTCACCAATATCTCGCTGTCAGTATCTACAAACTGCAATTCTTTCACATTGATTTCGTTGAGGATCAACGATTCTACAGCCCTAATATTCCTTTTCTGTTCCTCATCCGTTACAGGGATCATGATCTTGGAGAGCGGCCGGCGCACTTTTATATTTACTTTACGGCGCAACGACAACACGATGGATGAAGTTGTTTGGGCAAGATACATCTGCTCTTCAAGTTGCTTATCGATGAGCGAATCGTCCCACAGGGGGAAGTCGGCCAGATGCACCGATTCAAACTGTTCACCGCCCGTTGGCGAAGTGAGATCGAGATAGAGCCTGTCGGCATAAAAAGGAGCGATGGGCGCCATGAGTTTGGCTACGGTCACTAAGCATTGATACAGGGTTTGGTAGGCCGACAATTTATCACCGGTCATTTCTCCGCCCCAGAAGCGTTTACGGTTGAGGCGCACGTACCAGTTGCTGAGATGATCGTTCACAAAATCGGCAATAGCGCGTCCCGCCCTGGTGGGTTCGTACGCTTCATAACTCCGGTCTACCTCCTTCACCAAGGAGTGCAGCATGGATATAATCCAGCGGTCGATTTCGGGCCGTTGATCAAAGACGATCTGCGGGTATTGATCCCGGAAATCATCCACATTGGCATACAATACAAAGAAAGAATAGGTGTTATAGAGCGTGCCGAAAAATTTGCGGCGCGCCTCCTCCACCCCTTCTATATCGAATTTCAGGTTCTCCCACGGCGCGGCATTGGTGATCATATACCAGCGCAACGGGTCGGAACCGTGCCGTTCTATGGTTTCAAAAGGATCTACCGCATTACCGAGCCGTTTCGACATCTTATTGCCGTTTTTATCAAGCGCCAGCCCGTTGGAGACCACATTCTTAAAAGCCACACTCCCTTTTACCATAGAAGCGATGGCGTGCAGGGTATAAAACCATCCGCGCGTTTGGTCTACCCCCTCCGCAATGAAGTCGGCGGGGAAGATCTTCTGGAAATCTTCTTCCGCGATATGAGGATAGAATACCTGTGCAAAAGGCATGGCGCCGCTATCGAACCAAACGTCAACCAGGTCTGTTTCGCGCCGCATCGGTTTACCGCCGGCGGAAACCAGCACAATATCATCCACATAGGGACGGTGCAGGTCTATCCGGTCATACTCCGGTTCTTTATATTCGTTCAAATCCATGCCTTTCCAGGGAAGTTCGGACATTACGCCCGCATCCATCGCCTTGCGCATCTCTTCGTAGAGTTCTTTTACGGAACCGATGCACTTCTCCTCTTTCCCGTCCTCGGTGCGCCAGACAGGGAGGGGCGTACCCCAGTAACGGCTGCGGCTCAGGTTCCAGTCTTGCAGGTTTTCGAGCCATTTTCCGAAACGTCCCGACCCGGTAGATTGCGGCTTCCAGTTGATGGTGTTGTTGAGCGCTATCATCTTGTCGCGGCAGGCCGTAGAACGAATGAACCAACTGTCGAGCGGATAGTATAACACCGGCTTATCAGTCCGCCAGCAGTGCGGATAGTTATGCAGATGCTTCTCTATGCGGAATGCGCGGTTTTGCTGTTTCAGCATAACCGAGAGATCTACGTCGAGCGTAGCGTCTTCGTCGGCGAGGGTGTCGTCGTATGCATTCTTAACATACCTGCCGGCATATTCTCCGTAGAGGGCGGTATTTACGTTGCTTTGCACAAAGCCGGGATCCAGGTCTTCGATACGGAAATATTTCCCGGTGAGATCTACCATTGGGCGAAGGTTTCCCTCTTTGTCGGTAAGCGTTAATCCCGGCACGTTGTTCTCTTTCCCTACTTTTGCGTCATCGGCGCCAAAGGTGGGCGCTATATGCACAACGCCGGTACCGTCATCGGTGGTTACGAAATCCCCCGTTACTACCTTCAAGCCGTTGTCCGGCGCTTTTATCCAGGGAATAAGCTGTTCATAGGTTATGCCGGCCAGTTCGGCGCCTTTCCATACTTTATCTATCACGCGGAAAGGGATATTTTTGTCGCCCGGCGTATAGTCGTTGAGCGGCAGGCTTCCGTTTTTAGCCGGAAAATAGGCGTGCACCAGGTTTTCGGCCAGTATGGCCGTCATCGGTTTGCCGCTGTATGGGTTATAGGTCTGCACCGCCGCATAATCTATTTTGGCTCCTACGGCCAGTAATACGTTTGAGGGCAAAGTCCAGGGCGTGGTTGTCCATGCCAGGAAGAAAGGCTCCCCGAACTCCGTCCATTCCGGCAGGGGCTCTTTTACCGGGAACTGGGCCGTACAGGTTGTGTCCTTCACATCGCGGTAGCATCCCGGCTGGTTCAGTTCATGGGTACTGAGTCCTGTGCCGGCGGCAGGCGAGTAAGGCTGTATGGTGTATCCCTTATAGAGGTATCCTTTTTTATACAATTCTTTCAGGAGGTACCAAAGGGTTTCTATATAACGGTTGTCGTAGGTGATATAGGGATCGCCCATATCTACCCAGTAGCCCATTTTCCGGGTGAGGTCTTCCCCCTCGCGGGTGTATTTCATTACTTCGGTACTGCACGCTGCGTTATACTCCTCGACCGATATTTTTTTTCCGATGTCTTCTTTGGTGATTCCCAGCGATTTTTCTACGCTCAGTTCTACGGGTAGCCCGTGCGTGTCCCATCCCGCTTTGCGGTTCACCAGGAAGCCTTTCATCGTTTTATAACGACAGAAGATGTCTTTGATGGAACGGGCGATTACATGATGGATGCCCGGCATCCCGTTTGCAGAGGGCGGCCCTTCATAAAAGACGAAAGGCGTACGCCCCTCCCGCGCCTTCAGGCTTTTCCTGAAAACCTCTTTTTCGTCCCAGGCTTTCAGCATCTCCCTGTTTATTTCCGAGAGGTCTAAATAGCTGTATTCCGGAAATTTCTCATTCATTGCCAATGAAATTTATACCACACAAAAATTAAGGTGCAAAGGTAACAATAAATTAAGAAACAGCAATTGAAACGCGGAGGCAACTTGCGAAACACGCTCATATTCCGTTTGCCGTTTGAAAAAATTTCCGCAATATTGCATTTGAAATCAACGAAACGATGGACATGAAGCAGATAATAAAACATTTAAATAGATTGCGGTTTATTGATAACCGTAAGGTTTGTGATTGGCCTCAAAATGCAACTTTTAATTGAAGGCCGGTAGGCGGTACAGACGCCAAAGGAGCGATAGAGGGGGCGCTTAGTGGTGCAGGCGATAGTTTATTAGCTACAGCAGGCGCTTTATCTATTCCGGCAGCATTAGCCGGCGGCTTAATTGGAGCAATAGCTGAGTCTGTAGGAGATATAATTGTGAAGGTATAGGATGTTAGTAATTTTTATTCAATTGAAATGAAACTCTCAAAAAACGACAAGTTTGCTATTCTATCTGTTTTGATTGGCTCTGTTTTCTCTTATATCATTGCGGCGCTCTTGTTCAAGCATGCGTCACCGGATGTTTTGAAATCTATAATGAAGTTTTCAATCATGCTGAATATTGTTTTTCCGTTATCAATCGGATACAAAATTCACACGGAGAAAAAAAGAAAAAACAGCAAGATCAAGAATAGTCAAGCAACCTGCGGCAATTTTTTTTGGTTGCCGCAGGTTCAATAAAGAAAGGAGATAAAAAAATGAAAAAACTTTCACTTTACATTGTTTTGGCATGCCTTACGGTTTTGCCCCTTGCCGCGCAAACCACCGCCCCCATGTTGCACGCCGACTCTTTTTACTTTTGGGCTGAGGTGACAGGCAAATTACACAATGAGGGGCTTGATACCGCTATGGTTATGCTGAACCGGGAAAAAAAGGATTTGCTTGAACTACACGAAGTCCGTTATTTCAGGGAATTGCCGCAAGAAATACGAGCGGAATTTCCGAAAAAAATTCAGGAATATTCCATGAAAGCCTTCGAGAAGCTGAAAAAACGCTACCCCGAATTACTGTCTTTGGACAAAATCACACCCGTACAAAGCATTATGGAGCAGGGAAATATTGGGAACGGAGGCGTAACAGAAGAAAAGAAGTATGCACTAAGGGAAAAACTGACTCCTTTCCAACAAAAATATTTCGATATACTTACCAATAATACGGAACAGGAAGGCTCCCTAACGCCGGAACAAATTATTTCTAAAATGATGGAAATCGAAAAAGAAATAAAAGCAGAGGCTCCGTCGCCCGAAGAGGTCTACCCTGTTGTTTTGATGGCTGTTATGGGCAGATATTCAATGCAGTATTGGCAAGCCAACCTAACAAAATGGATGCGGGTGTTAAACGCACCGATTGACGAAGAAAGATCGCCGGGCTTATATCCGGTTTCGGGAGAACCTTCAAAATATTTAATGATTACGCCCCAGTACGAATACAAAACTTGCGATTGCCCGGAGGGAACGATTTTTGATGAAAAAACGCGCAATTGTCTGCCGAAAGAAAGAATGGAAAAACTGCCTGATAAATAGTCAATCACAATAAAAACGCCCTGTTCGGTGCGGCAAAGCTAAGTTTTTTTCTTGCTCTTCGATTGATTTTATGTTGAATATTTTTGACAAAGCTGTCATCGTAATTCACAAATGGCTGTTTTTTTTAGGTATGTAGCGTCTTCTTGCGGATGCTGTCCGTAAACTTGCGCTTTCGCCCGAAACATTCCTTGCGCTCGCCGGCGTATTGTTGCGCCATGCGTGCCGAATAGCCGCGCTTATGGCTGTTACGCTTAAGTTCCCGACTGATAAACCTACTTGTCTTTTCCCCATAGTCCGGCTATTTCTTTCCTGCCCGGAGTAATACTTCTATTTCGTATCGTTGTTCACGGGTTAAATGTTTTTTTCATTACAACTACAAAGTGAAAACTTTTTTCTCAACCTCTGATTGGGGCATGCTCCAATCAGAGGTTTTTTTTCTTACTTCAATTGCATTTAATTGAACTTGCGAGGCAAACATATTTTAAAAACGTGCCGTACGAATGATTACCTCCGCCGAAGCCTTCTAACCGGATTATGCCGGTTAGGTTTGATTGATTTAAAATGGGGTTCAATGCCACTCGCGCAGCTACAGAAAGAATTATGTTATGAATGACCGACAGAACAAAAAAATTGTCTCAATGCCACTCGCGCAGCCATAGAAAGAATTAATTATTCCTCGTAATCGGGGTGAGCAGGTATTCCATAAGTAGGGATTTCCTTTTCTCCCTTGTAATACTTGTATTTGCTGTAATCTGCCATAATTTGCAATTTAATAAACCGGTTTTACAATCTCAACACGCAATCCGAGGGCTTCTATTATCCGGTAAAACGTTCCAACTCCCGGCTCGATAACGCCTTTTTCTATCTTTGAAACGTATGCTTTGTCAGCTCCTATTCGGAGGGCGAGTTCTTCCTGTGTTATCTTTTCACTCTTGCGGGCATCCCTGATTACATGCCCCATGCAGTAAGCATACGCCTCCCGCCGGAAAGCATCGCGTTCGGGAGTTCCGACCTTACCGTAAAGGTTATCCATTTCAAGGCTTATGTCCGTGATGTTGTTATTTGCTTCCATAATACTCATTTTTTAATTCTATTGCTTTTTTAATCTCGTTTTCAGGCGTTTTCTGCGTTTTCTTTTGAAACCCGTTAAAAAGAACAACGATGTTACCGCCGTCAAATATGAAAAATATCCGGTAGATATTGCTTTCGTACTCCGCCCTTAATTCATAAACGCCGTCACGGACGGACTTCACTAATTTTGCGCTTATTCGCTCCTGCGTCGCCAGCATATCAAGCACGTAGTGAATCTTCCTTTGCTCTCCCGCGTTGAGCGTTTGCATAAATTCCTTGTAATAGTGCTTGAAAGCAATTATTTTCCGTTCCTGTTTCATTGTGGCAAAGATAATAGAAAATAGCAATATAAGACAACTCCTCCCCGAATAAATTTTATAAAGCGGCTTTTCCTCCGTTATCTGACAGTTCCATAGTCTTTGAACCAACCTACCTGATAAGGCGTGAATGTGTCATATATGGCGACAAGCGAGCCGAAAATATAATCCGTTTTCCCGTTGACAGGTTCTTTGAACAATACCCTCTAAAAGTTATTTCTCTTTTAACAAGCATTTAGCGCAATCATACGCTTTTTTGTTGCTTCTGTTTTTCGTCCGAATATCTCAACTGCAATCGGCAGAGCCTCCTATTTTCAGCGGATAGCACTTTATGTCTCAATGCCACTCTCGCAGCTACAGAAAGAATCCATATTGTGGGATAGTCTAAAAGAAAATCCATTGTCTCAATGCCACTCTCGCAGCTACAGAAAGAATCTTTAATTTTATATAACTTTACCTATACTAAAAAGAATGTCTCAATGCCACTCTCGCAGCTACAGAAAGAATCGAGGGAGAACAAAGAAATTGAAAATCTCCTGCGAAGTCTCAATGCCACTCTCGCAGCTACAGAAAGAATCAGACACAACTGTTGTTGCGTTGAAACCTTTCTCTGTCTCAATGCCACTCTCGCAGCTACAGAAAGAATCTATCTCAACCGAGTTTTTCGGAAGAAGTTGAAAGTCTCAATGCCACTCTCGCAGCTACAGAAAGAATCATTATGGAAGAGGCGTATAGAAAGACGTACTATAGTCTCAATGCCACTCTCGCAGCTACAGAAAGAATCATTATGGAAGAGGCGTATAGAAAGACGTACTATAGTCTCAATGCCACTCTCGCAGCTACAGAAAGAATCATGACATTCTGTTTAATCGAATGGGGTAATAATGTCTCAATGCCACTCTCGCAGCTACAGAAAGAATCAATCCTATAATCAACAGATTACAAAAATCGATTCTTTACTACCATCAAAATAGCCCATTCATTTCCATCTTCTTAGGTTCTTTCTGCAAAATTTTCGCAAATATATACCTTTTTCATAAACCAAACAAGCCATTTTTCAGATAATTTATCCATTATTATTTGAATAGCAGCCAATTGTAACTGATAAAATCTTCGCAACAATTTACTGCAATTCTTCCGGAAAATCATTTTCGAAAAACACTGTTTTTGCTGTTTTTATAACTCAAATAAAATCAATTCAATATGTCAAAGAACGAAAGATGCAAAAATAAAATCTTCGCAAATGTTTTAGCTCTATTACCCGATTATGTATCTTGCGAAGTTTCTGAAAGCTTTCAAATCCACC
>JAISZV010000093.1 GCA_031284475.1 Proteiniphilum sp.
CGGAATAGAGGTATGCTCCCGGCGCTGCATCAATGACGTACCACATCTCGGTTTTTCCGAAGGAATTGTGCCGTTTTTTTCCCAGTGCATCGTCAGGGTGTACCTGAATGGAAAGGTCGTCGCGGGCGTCAATGAATTTAATGAGCAGGGGGAAAGTATTTCCGAATTTTTGATACACTCTTTTTCCGACCAGTGCTTCTCCGCAACGGCAGAGCAGTTCTTCGAGCGACGTGCCGGCTAAACGCCCGTTGGATATAAGGGAAATATTGCCGCATACACCCGAAATTTCCCAGCTCTCGCCGATACCTTCCTGAAAAGGTTCTGTTTTTTTGAAACGGCAAATATCCGAGCCGCCCCAGATAACCGGTTTGAGGATCGGTTCGAATTTAAACGGATAAAGCGCTCCACCGCTTATGAAAGAATTTTCTGTTGTATTGTAATTATTACTTGACATATTGATTTTTTATATTTCACAATTTTACTGTGCTGATTTTGGTTCCGCCGGGCGTTGTTTTCAACTCAAATCCCAAATTCAAGAGTTCTTTATTTCGAGGTTTTCCGGTGTTCCTTAATCATCGACCGTTAACCGCATACCCGTTTCATTGCGATTGCCGTCCGGGCAGGCAGGTACAATTGCAGCCACCCTTTGTTGTCTTTTGCATAGAGCGGATCGTACATTGTGAAATGATGGAGGGTATCGTCATTTTGTCCGAATCCTCCGAACTGTTGGTTGTCCGTATCGAGCAGAATTTCATATTCTCCCGAGGGAACCAGAATACCGTAGTTGCTGTATGATTTCTGCGGGTTGAAATTATAGACAAAGAGCAAATCTTTCCGCATGTATGCCAGTACGTTATCATCGTCCTTATCCCAAACCTTCACTAACGGCAGCGTCTGAAAATCGGGAACGGATTTTATGAGCCGTATCATTGCCTTATCGAAATCACCCATATAATGGTACTTCAAGTTATGGTCGTCCGCCAGACGCCACTGGCGGCGGGCGTATTTGTAAGACCAGCGGTTCCCTTCCCGGGGAAAATCGATCCATTCGGGATGTCCGAACTCATTCCCCATAAAATTGAGATAACTGCCGTTAATGGTGGTCGCCGTTACCAAACGAATCATCTTATGCAATGCAATACCGCGGTCTACCGCATAGGAACTGCTCGTCAGTTTCGACATAAACCAATACATATCTGCGTCGATCAGCCTGAATATAATAGTTTTATCGCCTACCAACGCCTGATCGTGGCTCTCCACGTAGGAGACGGTCTTTTCATCGGCGCGCCGGTTGGTTGTTTCCCACCAGATGCTGCTGGAACGCCACTCTTCGTCCCTTTTCTCCTTGATTGTTTTGATCCAGAAATCGGGAATATTCATGGCCATACGATAATCGAACCCATAGCCTCCGGATTGTATATCCAGCGCCAGGCCGGGCATACCGCTTACCTCTTCGGCAATGGTTACGGCATGGGGATTTACCTCGTGGATAAGCTGATTGGCCAGCGTGAGGTAGCAAATAGCGTCCGTATCCTGGCGGCCGTTAAAGTAATCGCCATAGGAGCCGAAACTCTCTTCTAACCCGTGGCTATAGTACAACATCGATGTAACGCCATCGAACCGGAATCCGTCGAACCGGAATTCTTCCAGCCAATATTTACAGTTGGAAAGCAGGAAATGCAGCACTTCATTTTTTCCGTAATCAAAACAGAGCGAATCCCAAGCCTGATGGATTCTTCTATTCGGGTCACGGGGGAAATAAAGATCGTAGCTTCCGTCCATCCGGGCGATGCCCTCCGTTTCATTTTTTACAGCATGTGAATGTACTATGTCCATGATGACGGCAATGCCCATTTCGTGCGCAGCGTCGATCAACCGGCACAGTTCATCAGGCGTACCGTTACGGGAGGAAGGCGCAAAAAAACTGGAGACATGATAGCCGAACGAACCATAGTAGGGATGCTCCTGAATGGCCATGATCTGGATGGCGTTGTACCCGTTCTCTTTTACCCGTGGTAGTATATTTTCCCTAAATTCATTGTAGGATCCCACTTTCTCATCTGCCGTGGACATACCTATATGGGTTTCATAAATGAGCAAGGGGGAGCAATCCGGTTTGAAGCCCGTATGCTTGAAAGTATATCTGTTTTCAGGCTCCCACACCTGCGCACTGAAGATCAGCGTTTGCTTATCCTGCACCACACGCCTGCACCAGGCGGGGATGCGTTCCCCAGAACCGCCTTCCCAGTTTACATGCAGCTTGTAAAGGTCTTGATGGTGAATGCGCCCGGGCGGTATTTTTACTTCCCAAACGCCATTGTCCGCCCGTTTCAGACGAAATGATTCCTGTCGCTGCCAATCGTTGAAAGTGCCCACAAGAAAAATTTCTGTGGCATTCGGAGCCCATTCGCGAAATACCCATCCGTCGCCGGTTCTGTGTAACCCGAAATAGAGATAGCCGCTTGAGAAATCGGAAAGGGTGATCCGGCCTTCCTGTGTGAGGTAGGAGAGCCGCTTCAAATAAAAATTGCGGCGCCCTTCAATTGCTTCGGCGTAGGGATTGAGCCAGGGATCGTTTTTAATGATGGTAAGCATTGTCTGTACCGGATTAAAAAGGCGCTAAATTACCGCTACCTTTATAATAATTTTCTTAATAGCTCCTTCACCTACTAAGGGAGCATGCCCGTCTTCCGGAGAAAAGATAATAAATTCTCCGGGCATGAGGGTGACAAATGTCGAGGGTTCGTCGTCGAAAAATTCGATATCATTATTTGTATCGTAACCCTCTTTCGGCTGTGACAACGATGAGAGGGCCTTCCATCCGAACGTTTCGGCTTTCGTAACCGGTATTTGTATATCAATAAACCTTTTATGGGTTTCGAGTTTTGCTTCGCCGGCCGGTTTCAGTTTTGTTTCAACAACAGAGGCTTTCAACAGGTTTCCGTCGATCTCCGTAACGCCGGCCTCCGCATTGTAAATATCGAGTTGCCCGATAAATTCGAAAGCTCTTTCAAAAAACGGATGCAAACTGTAATAGTTGGCTGCATTTGCAAGGTTGTCAACAATCATTGTTCCTTTTGTTAAATTATAAATCCAATAGGACAAAGATAGGTATTTGTAAATATTTCTCTCCATTTTTGGCGGTAAAAAAGCGTACGTAAAATAAAATAGAGAAAAATGCATATCTTTGTGACTTAAGTTTAACAAATCAGTAATTTCATAATGAAACGGATTATTTCGCTTGTTTTCTTGGTTATTTCTATTTTTACAGGACGGTTGTTTGCGCAAAATTCAGATATTACCTGTAGCCTCGGTTTTAAATTTGAAATAAGCGACAACAAAAGTTGGGGATACAAAGAGCCGGTTATTGTGGATATTACTCCCGGTTCTCCGGCCGAGAAAGCGGGGCTGAAACTGAACGATATTATCCTCTCCGTAAGCCATAACAGTACTTATCTTAAATCATACCAGACCATTATGTCGTGGTTTGGTCAGCATCCGAAAACAATGACCCTTGCCATCCGCAATTTCGAACATGCTTTTAAGGAGATCACAATCGAAAAAGATTGCCGCCACGTGAATGCGATCAGCGAAGCCCAATTGGCGCCGGTATTTGCATTTTACAGCTTGGAAGATGTACAGGACAGGCGTTTTTTGATACCGGTGAAAACGACCGTCAACGAAAAAGCCCTTTTTCATAACTACCGTACGTTTGCTTTTCCCTCTTCCGATGAGAGTACACGGCAGCTTGACGAACGGATCAATGCTATTTTTATTCGCGCTTTGTCAGAGGCCGGATTACGATATGATCCGGACGACCCCGATTTTGTTATCCAGACATATTATAATTATGAGAACAATTCGATGTACAAAGCCGGTTCGCCTACTTTCGGAAGTTATCAGCCGGTTTGGAGATTCGATACAAGGAGCGGCAGAATGGTGAAACTTCCTTTGTATGAACCGTCAGAAGCCGTTCGGGTGGATGACGTCGCCTTTAATCTTGAGTTCGGGTACCGGTTCTATGATAGAAAATTTATTGAGGCGGGCGAGATGATGCTGATCTGGGAAAGTGAAGTACAGGAACGGCTGAGCAGCCATTACGATTTGGTTGATTATTTGGAAATAAATCTTCCGCTTCTATTGAAGAAGTTCCCTAATTCCGGGAATAAATCGTTAGGCACTTATCATGTGAACTATCAGAAATACAATTATACCGGTATCGGATATAATATGAACGACCTGAAAACGGTTGTATCGGTAGACCCCGGCTCTCCGGCCGCACGAGCGGGTATTTTACCGGGAGATGTGGTGATCAACATACAGGGACAGGATTTTGACCACACCTCCCAGTCCCTCACGGAAGGCTATCGCCGTTTTATCGCGGAGACGATGAACCTTCGGGATAAAAACAGTCGTTATACCGATTCCAATGGCTTCAAAGAGTGCATGTTCTGGGATATGGCGCAATACAATGCCGTATCGACAGCCATTACCAATAACCGGCGATACAAGTCGGCTTTTTTTTATCTGTTTAATTTTAACCAGTATATCGACTGGAGTACGCCTGTTTCCATTAATATAATAGTGTTGCGGAACGGCAAAGAGATGAATTTTGTAGTAATGCCTCAAATCACTACAAGTTCACATATACTGGCATATTAAGCGTAGCTGAATATCATAACCGGTTGTTTTTGAATAAATTATTCTTTGAACTCCGTTTTCAGCGAAATAGCGACTGAAAAAATATCCAAAATAAATAAGGAAATATTTGGAAGTTATTCTCCGGAATTGCTATCTTTGTAGCCCTTTCGCTCAAAAAGCGGGTCATTATAGAGATAATGAAACAAGCAGATTGAAATGAAGTGAATATAACGATTGGAAATCAGTTCCTTTGTTTCGGATGCGAAAAGATATTGAAAAAACTTTCATAAAAGTTTTGGAGAATAAAAAAAACGCAGTATCTTTGCACCCGCTTTTAAGGAAAGATTTCTATAAGCGAGAGAAAAAGAGCGATCTTTAGAATAATTACATACACGTTTTAAAAAGAAGACAAAGCAGAGTATACAAGGG